>NZ_JBVIJE010000009.1:18302-145821 GCF_055581585.1 Streptomyces sp. NPDC031426 | reverse complement strand
ACAGCGACCCGAAAGCCCCACCCCACACGAACCGATCCGCGCCGTCGGCCGGCCCCCGTGGCCGGCCGACGGCGTCGGTGCCGTGTCCGGGTCACCGCCGTCGCAGCAACCGCAGCAGCTCCCCGTTGTGCTCGCGCCGGGCCCAGGCGATCAGGATGAGCGGCACCATCAGGATCAGCGGGGTCGCCGCGTTCTGGCCGTCGAAGACCGTGAGCTGGACGATGAACGCGCCCACCATCAGGGCGCTGAGCGCGATCGCCGCCAGGGACTGCAGCACGGGGACCAACAGCGCGACGGCTCCGGCGAGTTCGAGCGCGCCGATGGTGTACATCGCCCCGCTGCCCCAGCCGATCTTGTCGAAGGCCTCGACGGCCGAGGGGTGCGCGATGAGCTTGGGCAGCGCGCTCGCGATGCCGTAGAACAACGCGAGCAGCACCTGCACGGTCCGCAGCGCGACCCGGGCCGCGCGCCTGCGGCCGCTGAGGGAGCCGGTGGAGGTGACGGAAGCGGTGGTCTCGGACATGAGGGTCTCCTGGGGAAGCGGTGCCGATTGCCTTCACCGAGGTAGACCGGACAGGGTCCGGGAACTCATCGCTCTCGGGCCGCCCCGTCCGCCCGAGTGCCCGCTATGCCTTCGGCACCGCCCGCACCCAAATGCCGTCCGGTGTCAGATACGTGTCCACCTCCAGCCCCACTTCCTCCAGTGCCGATTCGAACTGCTCCTTGGTCAGCGGCCGGGCCAGGAACGTGTGGGTCCAGTGCGCGTCCGGGAAGTCGTACTCGACATGGACCGAGTTCGCGCCGTTCCCGACCGGCTCCGAGGAGACGATCCGTACGGTGAAGCCGCTCGGGTCGACCCGCTCCCTGGGCACGTTCGTGTGGTAGTCCTCGCCCTCCCGCTGGATCAGCACGCAGCCGTCCTTCGCCACATGCCGGGCGCAGGTGCGCAGCAGGCCTCGGCGCACCTCCTCGTCACCGGCGTGCACGAGGAACGACGCGAGCATCACCACGTCGAACGTCTCGCCGCCCAGGTCCAGTTGCTCGATGGGGCCGCATATCGTGCGCGCCCCGCGGATCCGGCTCAGCATGTCGGCGGACTCGTCCACCGCCGTGACCGTGAAGCCGCGCTCGAGCAGGGGGTGGGTCATCCGGCCCACTCCGCTGCCCAGCTCCAGGATGTGCGCCCCGGCCCGTACGGCCCCGGCGATGATGTCCGGCTCGTCGCCCACCGGCAGCCGCTCGTACAGCTCGACCGCGCAGCCGTCCGGGGTGATCGCACCGGGTCCCGTGCCCTCGTATCCCTCACGCATTTCGACCGTCATGCCCGAACAACGGGCCGCCCTCGCACGGCCGTTCCCGTTCGCCGACAGTTCACCCGTTCGAGTTGCTTCGCGCTGTTCGACCCTGAGCTCAGCCCCACTGTCCGGCCGGCAACGGAAACCACCCACGCCCGATGTACCAGTGGCCGCCCGCCCGCAGATGGTCCCCCACGGCCCGCTCCACGGACGTGCGGGCGGGCAGCTCCGCAGCCGGCAGGTCGGGGTCGCCGAAGACGAACTGGACGGGTTCGGTGTCGGCCGGCTCGGTGTCCACGCGAACGGTGCGGAACCGGTCCTGGAAGCGGACGATGTTGGAATCGGCCGGCAGGTACCGCTTCAACTGCGAGTCGAGCAGCCAGGAGTGGCACAGTGCGGCCACCGGCCGCTCCTCGGGGAAGTGGACGGCGAAGAACTCGCGGGCCCAGGTCAGTGAGCGATCGCAGGCGGACGGGGTCAGTGGACCTTGGAAGTCGGGGATGTGCAGGTTCAGGCAGGGCGTGCCGGGGACGGCGTCCAGTCCGGCCGCCGCGAGCACGGGAGCCGAGCGCTGTCCGAGCCGAGCCCGCTCGAACTGCAGCCGGCCCAGCTGGTAGAGCTCGCCCCGGAAGTGACGGACGAGCCAGCTTCGCGACTGCACGCCGGTCGTGCCGTGCCGTCTGCGGTGCACGGCCATCTGACGGCCCAGGTCGGCCAGGGTGCGCCGGGAGACCTCGGGCGGGATGCCGCGTTCCCGGTGCCGGGCGAGGGTGTGCGGGGCCGCGGCGACGAAGACGTACACGGGGAAGACACCGGTCAGCTCGGCCGGCGCCGCGTCGAAGAGTTCGCCGAGATCGGGTGGGTGGCCGCTCCCCTCGGGGCCGCGGAACAGCTCCTCGACGCACTCCTCCAGGAGTCTGAGCACTCCCGGGTCACCGGTCACCCGGCGCCGCCCGGCCACCAGATCGTTGATGTCCTCGTGCGGTACGGCCAGGTCGAGGAGCAGTCCGGGCAGGTCGTCGGCGTCCGGCAGCACGGGATCCCCCTTCGACGAGCGACGGTCGAGCGCCGTTGGTGTACGTCGTCGCTGAAGAGTACGTTGCAAGCAGGAGTGGTGTTCCGATGCGTACGGGCAGTGAACCGGTGACCGCGCGCAGTGCTCTGCGGGCGCGGTTCTGGCTGTCCGTGTGGGGGCTGGTCTGGGCGGTCTTCGGCACGGTGGCGTTCACGCTCCTCGGGCGCCCCGGCTGGGCAGCGGCCTGCGGGGTGCTGTGGCTGGTGGTCACCATCGACATGGCCATGATCGTCAGACACATCCGGCAGGGCCCGCACTACCAACCGGGGCGTGATGTGCCGCCGTACCGGCCGCCGGACAACGGACCGCCGTTCCCGGGCCCGCAGAGGCACCGGCATCCGTGATCGACCAGGCGCGGTCGGCCCCCGGTCACTCGGTGGCCGAAGGGTCAGTCGTCGAAGCGTGCCGCCTTCAGGTACTGCGGGTTCGGATCCAGCGCGGCGGCGAGACGGAAATGGCGTTTGGCCTGGTCGGGGCGGCCCTGGCGTTCGTAGGTGCGGGCCAGGGCGAAGTGCGCGAACGCGTTGTCCGGCTCGCGCTCCAGCACGATCGTGAACTCCAGTTCGGCGGGCCGCAGTTGTGCCGCGGCGAAGAACGCACGCGCGCGCAGCAGCCGGGCCGCGGTGTTCTCCGGGTGCGCGGCGATGACCGGGTCGAGCAGCTTCACCGCGCCCCGGGGGTCCCGTGAGTTGAGCAGATGCTCGGCTGCACGGAAGTCGATGACATGCGTCTCCGGCGTACGTCCGGTGGAACCGCTGGTCTCGGGCACGGCAGAGTCCTTCCCTCACTGCACGCTTTCAACGCCCGCGGGAGGGCCGCTATTCTGGCGCTACTCCGCGGTGCCCTCGCGCGCCCGCCGTACGAGGTCCTCCCACACCTCGGCGACGCGCTTGCGCAGCGCGTCCAGCGGGACGTCGTTGTCGATCACGATGTCCGCGATCTGTCTGCGCTGCTCGCGGGTCGCCTGCGCGGCCATACGCGCGCGTGCGTCCTCCTCGGTCATCCCGCGCAGCCGGACCAGCCGGTCGAGCTGGGTCTCGGTGCTCGCGTCCACGACGACCACGAGGTCGTACAGCGGCGCCAGGCCGTTCTCCGTGAGGAGGGGGACGTCGTGGATCACCACGGCGTCGGCGGCCGCGGTCTCCTCCAGCTCGCGGGAGCGGGCGCCCACCAAGGGGTGCACGATCGAGTTGAGGACGGCGAGTTTCTCCGGGTCGGAGAAGACGATCGAGCCCAGTCTGGGCCGGTCCAGGCTGCCGTCCGCGGTGAGGACGCCCTCGCCGAAGGCCTCGACCACGGCGGCGAGGCCGGGGGTGCCCGGCGCCACGACCTCGCGCGCGATGCGGTCCGCGTCGATCAGCACGGCCCCGTGCTCCACGAGCAGCCGTGACACCTCGCTCTTGCCGGCGCCGATCCCACCGGTCAGGCCCACCTTCAGCATGTCCGGAAGCTTAGGCCCTGCCACTGACAGCGGGCCCGGCGGAGGTCAGTTCTCGCCTTCCCGCTCCGCCAGGAACCGCTCGAACTCGCGCCCGATCTCGTCGGCGGACGGGATGTCCACCGACTCGGCGAGCATGTTGCCCCGGGTCTCCGCGCCCGCGGCGGCGTCGTACTGGTGCTCCAGGCCCTGGACGAGCGCGGTGAGTTCCTCGTCGCCCTCCTGGATCTGCCGGTCGATCTCCGTCTGGGTGCGGTACGCGTCCGTGCGCAGCGAGTGCGCGACGCCCGGGAGCACCAGCCCGGTGGCGGCCGTGACGGCCTCCAGGACGGTCAGGGCGGCGTCCGGGTACGGCGAGCGCGCGATGTAGTGCGGGACGTGCGCGGCGACGCCCAGGACGTCGTGCCCGGCCTCCATCAGGCGGTACTCCACCAGCGACTCGGCGCTGCCGGGCACCTGCGCCTCCTCGAAGGGGCTGCGGTGGCCCGGGACGAGGTCGGTGCGGTTGCCGTGCGGGGTGAGATCCACCGGGCGGGTGTGCGGGACGCCCATGGGGATGCCGTGGAAGTTCACGGAGAGGCGGACGCCGAGCCGCTCCACGATCTGCCGTACGGCCGCCGCGAACCGCTCCCACTCCACGTCCGGCTCGGGCCCGGAGAGCAGCAGGAAGGGGGCCCCCGTGGTGTCCTGGACGAGGCGGACCTCGATGGCCGGGACCTCGTAGTCGGTCCAGCGGTCCCGCTTGAAGGTCAGCAGGGGCCGGCGGGCCCGGTAGTCCACGAGCCGGTCGTGGTCGAAACGGGCGACGAGCTGGTGGGGCAGTGAGTCGAGCAGCCGGTCGACGATCTGGTCGCCGGTCTCGCCCGCGTCGATGTATCCGTCGAAGTGGTAGAGCATGACAAGGCCGGCCGACTCCTGGGCGAGCGCCATGTCGACGACGGCGAGGCCCTTCGGCTCCCATGCGTACAAACCCTGCGGATCAAGCACTGTGACCGCTCCTCCTCGTGTTCCTCAGGGTCAACGCCCCCTGGAACGCGGTCATTCCCGCGACACGCCGCTGATCAGCGATCTCACGGACGGCAAGCCACGAGGAACCCGCACGCGAAGAGCCAACGGACAGCCACCCAAAAACGCCTGAGGGGCCGCACCTCGGAAGGTGCGGCCCCTCAGAGCCGGCTATCGGCTAAGCCCAGCGGCTGGCGTTCAGCTCTGGCCGCCGGCGAGCTTCTCGCGCAGCGCGGCCAGCGCCTCGTCCGAGGCCAGCGCACCGGAGGTGTCCGCGCCCTCGGAGGAGTACGAACCGCCGGTCGCGGCCGGAGCCGCAGCCTCGCCGCCCTCGGCCGCGGCAGCGGCGTCGGCCTCGCGGGACTTGATGACCTGCTGCTGGTGCTGCTCGAAGCGGGCCTGCGCCTCGGCGTACTGGCGCTCCCACTCCTCGCGCTGCTTCTCGTAGCCCGGCAGCCAGTCGTTGGTCTCCGGGTCGAAGCCCTCGGGGTAGATGTAGTTGCCCTGGTCGTCGTAGGACGCGGCCATGCCGTACAGGGTCGGGTCGAACTCGACCGACGCCGGGTCGGCACCGAAGGACTCGTTGGCCTGCTTCAGGGACAGCGAGATCCGGCGACGCTCGAGGTCGATGTCGATGACCTTGACGAAGATCTCGTCGTTGACCTGGACGACCTGCTCCGGGATCTCCACGTGGCGCTCGGCCAGCTCGGAGATGTGGACCAGACCCTCGATGCCCTCGTCCACGCGGACGAACGCACCGAACGGAACCAGCTTCGTGACCTTACCGGGCACGACCTGGCCGATCTGGTGGGTGCGGGCGAACTGCTGCCACGGGTCTTCCTGGGTCGCCTTCAGCGACAGGGAGACGCGCTCGCGGTCCATGTCGACGTCGAGAACCTCGACGGTGACCTCCTGGCCGACCTCGACGACCTCGGACGGGTGGTCGATGTGCTTCCAGGACAGCTCGGAGACGTGGACCAGACCGTCGACGCCACCCAGGTCCACGAAGGCACCGAAGTTGACGATCGAGGAGACCACACCGGAGCGGACCTGACCCTTCTGAAGGGTCGTGAGGAACGTCTGGCGGACCTCGGACTGGGTCTGCTCGAGCCAGGCGCGGCGGGACAGGACCACGTTGTTGCGGTTCTTGTCCAGCTCGATGATCTTCGCCTCGAGTTCCTTGCCGACGTACGGCTGGAGGTCGCGGACGCGGCGCATCTCGACCAGGGAGGCCGGGAGGAAGCCGCGGAGGCCGATGTCGAGGATGAGACCACCCTTGACGACCTCGATGACGGTACCGGTGACGATGCCGTCCTCTTCCTTGATCTTCTCGATGGTGCCCCAGGCACGCTCGTACTGGGCGCGCTTCTTCGAGAGGATCAGGCGGCCTTCCTTGTCCTCCTTCTGGAGGACCAGGGCCTCGATCTCGTCGCCGACGGCCACGACCTCGTTCGGGTCGACGTCGTGCTTGATCGAGAGCTCGCGGCTCGGGATGACACCTTCGGTCTTGTAACCGATGTCGAGCAGGACCTCGTCCCGGTCGACCTTCACGATGACGCCGTCGACGATGTCGCCGTCGTTGAAGTACTTGATCGTCTCGTCGATCGCTGCGAGGAAGGCTTCCTCGTTACCGATGTCGTTGACCGCTACCTGCGGGGTGGTGGCGGTGGTCTCGGTGCTGCTCGTCATGTGGGAAAGGGCTCCGGTACGGACATTGAAGTCGTAGGTACTGCTTACGCCGGGAGCCCGTTTCGCTCTGCAGAAGCCGGACAGCCAAGGAAGCGCCCCACCAGATACTGGTGACGGCGCCTCGACAACCGAGGGGACATACAACAGATGCGAGCGCAGCCTGCTACGTCTGAGGAGCGCAGGCCCGCAGCGCAACTTGTAGCATACGGGGGCAGCCGGACATGGTCAATGCGCGAAGGCGCACACCCGGGGCGGATCGCCGCATAACCGGCAGAAGAAGCGTCCTTTGAGGCCAGGCAGGCCTGTGGGACCGCCTCCGTGTCGGACCCTGGCGGGTTGGACGGAAGAGTACGACGAGGGAGCCGATCATCCAAGAGCCGGAAGCGTATGAGCCCGAGGGACCCGAGGGGTTCGAGCCGGAGGCGACACGCCGTGACGCCGGTGTCGCGGAGAGCGCACGGGCCAATCGGGGCTGGTGGGACCGCAACGCGGACGAGTACCAGGTCGAGCACGGCACGTTCCTCGGCGACGACCGCTTCGTGTGGGGTCCGGAGGGCCTGGACGAGGCGGAGGCCGAGCTGCTCGGCCCGCCGGAGGAGCTGAAGGGCAAGGAGGTCCTGGAGATCGGCGCGGGCGCGGCGCAGTGCGCGCGCTGGCTGGCCGCGCAGGGGGCCCGCCCGGTGGCCCTGGACCTCTCGCACCGCCAGCTGCAGCACGCGCTGCGCATCGGCGGATCGTTTCCGCTGGTCTGTGCCGACGCCGGCGCGCTGCCCTTCGCGGACAGCTCCTTCGATCTGGCCTGCTCCGCCTACGGGGCGCTGCCCTTCGTCGCCGACCCGCGGCTGGTGCTGCGCGAGGTGCACCGGGTGCTGCGGCCGGGCGGCCGGTTCGTCTTCTCGGTGACGCACCCGATCCGCTGGGCGTTCCCGGACGAGCCGGGCCCCGAGGGTCTGTCCGTGTCGTCCTCCTACTTCGACCGCACGCCCTACGTGGAGCAGGACGAGCAGGGCAGCGCGGTCTACGTCGAGCACCACAGGACGCTCGGCGACCGGGTCCGGGACATCGTGGCCTCCGGTTTCCGCCTGGTGGACCTGGTGGAGCCGGAGTGGCCGGCCTGGAACACCGCGGAGTGGGGCGGCTGGTCCCCGCTGCGGGGCCGCCTGATCCCGGGGACGGCGATCTTCGTGTGCGAGCGGGACCAGGCGCTCGGCGGGATCGCCTGACGCACGCGCGTGTGAAGAGCGTTTCGGGCGGCGTACGACACTGGGGGCGTGATCCGTTACGACGCCCTGGACGCGCTGCCCGTGCGCTCGGCTCTGCCCGCCCTGACCGAGGCCCTGGAGGACGGCGGCACCGCCGTGCTCGTGGCGCCGCCCGGCACCGGCAAGACGACGCTGGTGCCGCTCGTGCTGGCGGGACTGGTCGGGGGCGGGTCCGCGCGGCGGGTCGTGGTGGCGGAACCGCGCCGGATCGCGGCACGGGCGGCGGCCCGGCGGATGGCGTGGCTGCTGGGCGAGAAGCCGGGCGACAGCGTCGGCTTCACGGTGCGCGGCGAGCGCCTCGCGGGGCGGCATACGCGCGTGGAGGTCGTGACGACCGGTGTGCTGCTGCAGCGACTGCAGCGCGATCAGGAGCTGGCCGGCGTCGACGTCGTCGTGCTGGACGAGTGCCATGAGCGGCATCTGGACGCCGACACGGTGGCCGCGTTCCTGTGGGACGTACGGCAGACCCTGCGACCGGAGCTGCGGCTGGTGGCCGCGTCGGCGACGACCGACGCCGAGGGCTGGGCGCGGCTGCTGGGCGGAGCGCCCGTGGTCGAGGCGGAGGGCACCGCGCATCCGGTGGAGATCGTGTGGGCGCCTCCGGTGCGTCCGGTACGGCCGCCGCACGGGATGCGGGTCGATCCGGCGCTGCCGGCGCATGTGGCCTCGGTGGTGCGGCGGGCGCTGGCCGAGCGGGACGGGGACGTGCTGTGCTTCCTGCCCGGTGTGGGGGAGATCGCGCGCGTGGCGGGGCAACTGGGCGATGTCGGGGACGTGGACGTGCTCCAGGTGCACGGGCGGGCGCCGGCCGCCGTGCAGGACGCGGTGCTGTCGCCCGCGGGGCGGCGCCGGGTGGTGCTGGCGACCTCGGTGGCGGAGTCCTCGCTGACGGTGCCCGGGGTGCGCGTGGTGGTGGACTCGGGGCTGGCGCGGGAGCCGCGGGTGGACCACGCGCGCGGGCTGAGCGGGCTGACGACAGTACGGGCGTCGCGGGCGGCCGGCCGGCAGCGGGCGGGGCGGGCCGGACGGGAGGCGCCGGGGGCGGTGTACCGGTGCTGGTCCGAGGCCGAGGACGCGCGTCTGCCGGCGTTTCCGGCGCCGGAGATCAGGGTGGCCGACCTGACCGCGTTCGCCCTGCAGGCGGCCTGCTGGGGCGATCCGGACGCCTCCGGTCTCGCGTTGCTCGATCCTCCGCCGGGTGGCGCGATGGCGGCGGCCCGCTCCGCGTTGACGGCGGTGGGCGCGGTGGACTCCGTCGGCCGGGCCACGTCGGTGGGTGTGCGGCTGGCTCGGCTGGGGGTGCACCCTCGGTTGGGGCGGGCACTGGTGGACACCGGTGGCGGGGGTGCGGAGGTCGTCGCGCTGCTCTCCGAAGAGGTGCCGCGGGATTACGGGGATGATCTCGCCGGTGCGTTGCGTCGTGCGCGGCGTGCGGGTGACGCCTATGCGGGGCGGTGGGCTGCGGAGGTACGGCGGCTGCGGGCCGTCTCACAGGAGTTTTCCGACCCTCTCGCCCGCGGCCGTCAGGCGGAGGGTGCCCTTGAGGTCGGACCGGGTACCGGTGATGAGCGGCTCGCCGGGGTCGTCGCCGCGCTCGCCTTTCCCGAGCGGGTGGCCAAGCGCGACGGTGGGTCGTACCTGATGGCATCCGGCACGCGGGCCGAGTTGAGCGATGGGTCGGCGTTGCGGGGAGCATCCTGGATCGTCGTCGCCGTGGCCGATCGGCCCTCCGGTACGGGCCACGCGCGCGTGCGGCTCGGAGCCGCCGTCGACGAGGGTGTGGCACTCGCCGCCGCCGGGACTCTGCGCGCCGAGCGGGACGAGGTCCACTGGGCCGACAGCGACGTCGTAGCCCGGCGTGTCGAGCGGCTCGGCGCCATCGAGCTGGCCGTACGGCCGCTGAAGGACGCCGATCCGGCACTCGTACGCGGGGCCCTGCTCGAAGGACTGCGGCAGGAAGGGCTCGGGGTGCTGCGGTGGACGCCCGACGCCGAATCGCTTCGGCAGCGGCTCGCGTTCTTGCGGGCGCATCTCGGTGAGCCATGGCCGGACGTGTCCGGCGACTCGCTGCACGCGCGCGTGGACGACTGGCTGGAGCCGGAGCTGAGCCGGTCCCGGCGACGGGCCGATCTCGGCCGGATCGACGCCGGGCAGGCGCTGACGCGACTGCTGCCGTGGGCGACCGGCGAAGCGGCACGGCTGGAGGAGCTGGCACCGGAGCGGATCACCGTGCCGAGTGGGTCCAGAATCCGGATCGACTATCGGGATCCGGAGCGGCCCGTGCTCGCCGTGAAGCTGCAGGAGATGTTCGGGCTGCGCGAGACGCCGGCCGTCGCCGGGGTGCCGCTGCTCGTGCATCTGCTCTCCCCCGCCGGGCGGCCCGCCGCCGTCACGGCCGACCTCGCCTCCTTCTGGCGGGACGGCTACCGGGGCGTCCGGGCCGAGCTGCGCGGGCGGTATCCGAAGCATCCGTGGCCCGAGGACCCGGCGACCGCCGAGCCCACCCGGCACACCAACGCGCGGCTCAGGCGCTGACCGGTTCGGGTTCGGCCGGTTCGGTGGGCGCCGGGTCCTGGGGGCGGCGGGCCCTGGCCTCCAGGCAGAGGGACAGGGCCAGGAGCAGGACTCCCGCGGCCAGGGAGCCCCAGGGGACGTACGAGGTGAGCGTCAGCACCAGGGTGCGGTTTTGCTTGACCAGGGCGACCGTGTGCTCGATGTAGTCCTCGCGCATCTTCACGTCCCCGGCGAACGCGGTGACCCTGTCCCGGCCGCCGAGCAGGGTGCCGCCGCGCAGTTCCTCCTTGTGGAGTTCCTCGCCGTAGACGGGCGCGCCGGTGACGGGTTCGACCCAGAACCTGCGGACCGTGCTGTACCAGCGGGTGGTGCCCGTCTTGGCGACCGACTCCGGCGTGATGCCCTGGACGGGCATGGTCTTCGGCATGGGGACCTTGGTCCAGGGGATGGTCTGCTCGAAGTAGTAGACCTTCAGGCCGCGGAAGGTCCGGGTGTCCTTGTAGTGGATGGGGCTGGTGGTGCGGGTCTGGGCGTCGAAGTACTCGTAGTCGCGTTTCTCGGTCAGGAAGGGCCACTTGAACTCGATGCCCTGGCGGGTGACGGGGTCGCCGTCGACCATCTCGCCGGTGGCGTGCACGGGGTCCTGGCTGTGGGCGTCGAAGATGTAGCGCTCGGGGACCTTGGAGACCATCCTGCCGTCGGGGCCCTGGACGTAGGAGAGGCTGTCCCAGACGACGACCGGCCGGCCCGCCGTCCTCTCGATCTTCTTCGCGGCCGCCACGTCGCCCTTGAGGGTCTGCACGATGGTGACCTGGGAGACCTTCCTCGCGCGCATGGTGCCGTAGTCGAGGAGGGTGGCGCCCTTGGCCTCCAGGACCATGTCCTGGTACTGGTTCGCGGGGATCCTGGCCAGGCGCGGGAAGGCGTACCAGCGCATGAGCGGGGACAGCGCCGCGCAGAAGACGGCGCAGGCGAGCAGGACCAGGCTTGCCTTGCGGCGCATGGAAGGCCTCCCTCCCGGACGGGCGCGGCTAGGGGTGCGAGGGCACCGTCGTCAGCAGCGGCTTGGGGGATGTCCTGCCCGTCGGCGTACCCATGGCGGTCATCGCCAGGACCAGGGCGAGCGCGAGGGCCAGACCGGTCGCGGCGGCGATCACGGCGCGCATACGGGCCTCCCGGCGGACGGTCGTGTCCCCATGGGTTCCTGATGGGGCGTCAGGTTCGGCACCGTAGCAACGGGCGGGTGAGATGAGAACAGCGGTGCACGCACGAACGAGGGCGCCCTCCCCGCCGGTGCGGAGAGGGCGCCCTCGCGTGATGCCGGTCGTACTCAGGAAGAAGCGGACGGGCTCGGGGACGGGCTCGGCGAGGAGTCGGCGGCGGCGACCTTCAGTTCGACGGTGCGCGTCGCTCCACCGGCGGTGGTGATGCGGAGCAGGAACGTGCCGGTGGTGTCGTCCGCGTACAGCTTCGGCAGGGTCAGCAGGCCCTTGTCGTCCGTCTGGAGGCCGGTGAGGGTGCGAATGGGCTTGCCGTCGGCGTCCTTGAAGTACGGGCCCTTGTCGTTCTCGGTGGCGTCGGTGTCGGACTTGATGAGGGTGGCGGTGGCCGCGACCTTGTCCGCGACGGAGCCCTTGTACGTCGCCTTCAGCTGGACCTGGTCGGCGAACTCGCCGCCCGGGGCGCAGGTCAGCGGCGTGTCGCTGGTGCGGGCCAGGGTGTCGGCGGCGCGCTCGGTGACGGTGGCCGAGTAGCCGAGGCCCGTGACGGTGCGGCCTACGACGGTGGCCATGACCCTGAAGTCGCCGGTCTTCTCGCCCGCTTGGAGGGCCGGTGCGAGGGCGACGCCCTTGGCGTCGGTGGCGACCGTGGCCACGGTCTCGCCGCCGGCGAAGGTGGCGTCGGTGTCACCGGTGATGGTGAACCGGATCCTGACCTTGGCGACGGCCTTGCCGGCCTTGGTCGCGGCGCGGGTGCCGATCTGGTCGGTGAAGGCATGCCCGGCCATCGCGGTGAGCTTGGCGGTGCCCGCGTCCTGCAGGTGGTCCACGGTGTCGGTGGGGGTCTGCGGGGGCTTCGGCGGGGCCGGCGGCTTCGGCGGGGTCGGGCTGGGGCTCCCGTGCCCGGGCGTGCTGGGCTTCGGGTCGGGCTTGGTCTTCGGCGCCTTCGGGTGCTTCGGGGAGTTGGCGCGCGGGGTGCCGTCGTCGCTGCGGTGGGTGGGCACACTGCCGGTGCCGTCGGGCACGGAGTGGGTGCCCTTGCGGTAGTACTCCAGCCACGACAGGACGGTGTTCAGATAGTCCTGCGAGTTGTTGTAGCTGAGGATCGCGCTGTGCAGGTCGTCCTCGCGCGAGAGGTCCCAGCCGTTGCGGCACAGGTAGTGGCCGGCGGCGAGGGCGGCGTCGTAGACGTTGTTGGGGTCCTTCTTGCCGTCGCCGTTGCCGTCGCGGCCTGCCCAGGCCCAGGTCGACGGGATGAACTGCATGGGGCCGACGGCCTGGTCGTACTCGGTGTTGCCGTCGTAGAGGCCGTGGTCGGTGTCCTTGATGAGCGCGAAGCCGTTGCCGTCGAGCGCCGGGCCCAGGATCCGGCCGATCGTGGTGCCGTCGGCGTCGACCCGGCCGCCGCTGGCCTGGCCCGACTCGACCTTGCCGATCGCGGCGAGCAGCTGCCAGGGCAGATTGCAGCCGGGCTTGGCGGACCGCAGTTCGGCCTCGGCCTTCTTGTAGGCGTCGAGGACCGTCGCCGGGATGCCGGCCTCGGCGTCGCCCTGGGCGACCGGGGTGCCGGTGGCGCTCGGCGAGGGGCTGGGATTCGGGCTGTTCAGCGGCGGCAGGTCCGTGTAGTACGGCGAGTTGCCGGTGGCGTTGCCGTCGGAGGTCGCGTCGGGCACGGGGGCGGAGGCGCCGGCCGTCGACTGTCTGCCGTGGTCCTCGCCGGGCACTCCCGGAGCCTGGGACGCGGACAGAGCCGCGACCGCCGCCGCGGCCACGGCGGTGGTCGCCGCCCCCTTGCGCAGCCGCCTTCCGAAATGCGCCGCCATCGAGTGAACCCCTCCCGTGGACTGCGTGAGTCCTTCTCCGTCTGTCTGCCTCGCACTGGTGTGACGGTTGACCCGGTGTTCCGGTTGCCCCTGTGGCGTCCTTCCATCCGTGCGACGTGTGTTCGGCGGTGTGCCTGCCAGGCACACCGCAGGTGACCCTACGACAACTTGCTTGAGGTCGGGACCCGTTCCCACCCGTTTTCACCGGTTGGCCAACTCCTGTTGTCGCGTACGCCCCACAAGCGGGTACCGGTCACGCTCGGCCATGCGGCGGCCGTTCGTGCCACGCGTCCGACATGCCCTGCTGAGCGACGAGTGTCCTGTCGGGTGGCGGGGAAGGGCACGTCCCGCCAACCGCTCCTCGCGCTGTTGCCCCGGGGTCGGCAGGGGCGGCCGGCCGTGGTGCCGCGCTGCGGTGCGGCACGCACGCGTGCACGCGGGGTCACGGTGGTGCGGAGGTACGTCTCCGCGGACGCGGCTGGTTCCGGCCGGCGGGGGCTGTGCACTGGCCGAGGCGGCGCGCCGCTGGGCGCTCATGGGTGCGCCGGAGCGGCCGTGGGATCCGGTGCCCACCGTGCGGCTTCGACGGGCGCCGGGCCGGTCCGTACGCCGTCGCGGTCAGGGGCCGGCGTCGGGGTCCGGTCCCGGACGGTCCTGGGCGTCTCGGTGATCGCGGTGATCCAGGTGATCCCGATGGGATGGCCGGTGCGGGCCGGGAGCGGCCGGCCGGTCGGTGAGGGACGCGACGAAGACGGTGAGGGTGCGCCGGGGGCGCGGTCTCGGGATCGCGGTGAGCGCGAGGGCGAGATAGCCGCGGGCGAGGTCGGCCCACTGGCGCCAGTCGGGGGCGCGGTCCACGGGGGCGGTCAGGCCGGTGAGTCTGTACCGGAGGTTCGTGGCGGCCCTGTGGACGGTCGCGGTCAGCTCGACGGGGATGCGGGCGGTGCTTGCGTCGGCCGCGAAGGCCGGGACCGGCGAGGCGGGCATGGCCTGCGCCGAGGCGGCGTCCGCCCAGGCCCGGGTGTCTGCCTCGGGCGTCCGGCGGTGAAGCATGCGTATACCCATGCCCGCAGTTTTGCGGCTGTGGGGGTGGGGGGCGTTTTGGCAGGGGCCACGTGAGTGACGGGGCCCTGCGGGGGTTCGGCCGACGTGCTCTGTGTGGGTGCCGGGTTCCTGTACTGGTGGGGCGGGGCGCGGGCGTGGACAGCGGTGGGTTCGGCACCGCCGGAGAGTGCCGGTGGGGCTGGGCGCCGTTGCGGTGGCGGAGGGGGCGTTGCGGCCGGGTCTTGGCTGCAACGCCCCCTCCGCCCGGGCGCCGCAGGCTGATGCCCCTCCGCCCGGGCGCCGCAGGCTAGTGCGCTGCCGACTCCCAGTCCGGGCCGACGCCGACCGAGACGTCCAGCGGGGCTCGGAGGTCGACGGCGTTGGACATCTCGTGGCGGACGATCCGCTCGGCCGCCGCGCGCTCGCCGGGGGCGATCTCCAGGACGATTTCGTCGTGGACCTGCAGGAGCATGCGGGACTTCAGGTCCGCTGCCCGCAGGGCGCTGTCCACCTTCAGCATGGCGATCTTGACGATGTCGGCGGCCGTGCCCTGGATGGGTGCGTTGAGGGCCATGCGCTCGGCGGCCTCCCGGCGCTGACGGTTGTCGCTGTTGAGGTCGGGGAGGTAGCGGCGGCGGCCGAAGAGGGTCGCCGTGTAGCCCGTCGCCCGCGCCTCGTCGACCGCCCGGCGGAGGTAGTCCCGGACGCCGCCGAAGCGCTCGAAGTAGGCGTCCATCAGGGCGCGCGCCTCGGCCGCCTCGATGTTCAGCTGCTGGGAGAGGCCGAAGGCGGAGAGGCCGTAGGCCAGGCCGTACGACATCGCCTTGATCTTGCGGCGCATCTCCGCGTCCACCGCGGTCGGCTCGACGCCGAACACCTGGGAGGCGGCCGTGGTGTGCAGGTCCTCGCCGGAGGTGAACGCCCGGATCAGGCCCTCGTCCTCGGAGAGGTGGGCCATCACGCGCAGCTCGATCTGGCTGTAGTCGGCGGTCATCAGGGACTCGAAGCCCTCGCCGACCACGAAGCCGCGGCGGATCGCCCTGCCCTCGTCGGTGCGGACCGGGATGTTCTGGAGGTTCGGGTCCGTGGAGGACAGGCGGCCGGTCGCGGCCACCGTCTGGTTGAACGTGGTGTGGATACGGCCGTCGCCCGCGATCGTCTTGATCAGGCCCTCGACCGTGACCCGCAGCTTCGCCTGCTCGCGGTGGCGGAGCATGATCACCGGCAGTTCGTTGTCGGTCTGGGCGGCGAGCCAGGCCAGCGCGTCGGCGTCCGTGGTGTAGCCGGTCTTGGTCTTCTTCGTCTTCGGCAGGGCCAGCTCGCCGAAGAGGACCTCCTGGAGCTGCTTGGGCGAGCCCAGGTTGAACTCGTGGCCGGCGGCCGCGTGCGCCTCCTTCACGGCCTGCTGCACGGCGCCCGCGAACGTCTGCTCCATCGCCTCCAGGTGCGCGCGGTCCGCCGCGATGCCGTGGCGCTCCATGCGGGCGAGCAGGGCGGAGGTGGGCAGCTCCATGTCGCGCAGGAGGTCGGCCGCACCGACCTCCTCCAGACGGGTGCCGAAGGCCTCACCGAGGTCGAGGACCGCGCGGGCCTGGATCATCAGGGCCTCGGCCTCGGCGCCGTCGTCCGCGCCGAAGGCGAGCTGGCCGTCGGCCGCGGCGGCGGGCGCCAGCTCGCGGTGCAGATACTCCAGGGACAGCGCGTCCAGGTCGAAGGAGCGACGGCCCGGCTTGACCAGGTAGGCGGCGAGCGCGGTGTCCATGGTCACGCCCTCGACGGACCAGCCGTGCTCGGCGAGGACGCGCATGGCGCCCTTGGCGTTGTGGAACACCTTGGAGCGGCCGGCGTCGGCCAGCCAGGCCGCGAACGCGTTCTCGTCGGCCTCGTCCAGCTCGGCCGGGTCGAACCAGGCCGCCGCTCCCCCGGCCGCCGCCAGGGCAATCTCGGCGACCGAGCCGGTGCCCAGCGCCCAGGTGTCGACGGTGGCGACGCCCAGGGTCTCGGCGCCGTGCTCGGCGAGCCAGGGGGCCAGCTCGCCGGTGCGCAGGATCTTGCCGTCCAGCTCCACGCCGTCGGTGGTGATCGGCGTGACCTCGGCCTCCTCGGCGCCGGGGTCGACGGCGAAGAGACGCTCGCGCAGGGACGGGTTGCGGATCTCCAGGGTGTCCAGGACCATCGTGACGGCCTTGCGGTCGTACGCGGCCCGCTCCAGGTCGGCGACCGCCTTGGGCAGCTCGACCTCCCGCTCCAGCTCGGTGAGGACGCGGTTGAGCTTGACCGACTCCAGGTGGTCGCGGAGGTTCTGCCCGGCCTTGCCCTTGACCTCGTCGACTCGCTCGACCAGCTCCGCGAACGAACCGAACTGGTTGATCCACTTCGCCGCGGTCTTCTCGCCGACGCCGGGAATGCCGGGGAGGTTGTCGGACGGGTCGCCGCGCAGGGCCGCGAAGTCCGGGTACTGGGCGGGCGTCAAACCGTACTTCTCGAAAACCTTCTCCGGGGTGAACCGGGTCAGCTCCGAGACGCCCTTGGTCGGGTAGAGCACGGTGATGTGGTCGGTGACCAGCTGGAAGGAGTCGCGGTCGCCCGTGACGATCAGCACCTCGAAGCCCTCGGCCTCGGCCTGGGTGGCGAGGGTGGCGATGACGTCGTCCGCCTCATACCCCTCCACGGCGAAGCGGGGCGCTTGCATCGCGTCGAGGAGCTCGCCGATCAGCTCCACCTGGCCCTTGAACTCGTCCGGGGTCTTGGAGCGGTTCGCCTTGTACTCGGTGAACCGCTCGGAGCGCCAGGTCTTGCGCGAGACGTCGAAGGCCACGGCGAAGTGCGTGGGTGCCTCGTCACGCAGGGTGTTGGCCAGCATCGACGCGAAGCCGTAGATCGCGTTCGTCGGCTGGCCGGTCGCGGTCGTGAAGTTCTCCGCGGGCAGCGCGAAGAACGCGCGGTAGGCCAGCGAGTGCCCGTCCATGAGCATCAGCCGGGGACGGGTACCGCCGGGGGTCTGGTCGGTCTTCTTCGATGCTGTCTCTGCCACGTCCCCGATCCTGCCACGCCGCACTGACACTCCGGTCCGGGACCGAGTGGAGGGCTGCGCAGGGTTGCCCTCGGTCACCGGGAGTGCCGGTGTTCTCGTATGCCCTCGGGCACGGTTGTCGGTGGCCCGTGGGAGGATCGGCACCGTACTTCTCACACGCAGTCGAAGGGGGAGCGTGCGATGGCGACGAAGCCGCCCAAGGGTGATCCGGTTCAGGACGCGCCGCAGGTCGCGGAGCCGAAGCACGCGGCGGCGGGGCTGCCCGCCATCGGGCACACGCTGCGCATCGCCCAGCAGCAGATGGGCGTGCGGCGCACGGCGCTGACCCTGCTGCGGGTGAACCAGAAGGACGGCTTCGACTGCCCGGGCTGCGCCTGGCCGGAGCCGGAGCACCGGCACAAGGCGGAGTTCTGCGAGAACGGCGCGAAGGCGGTGGCCGAGGAGGCCACCCTGCGCCGGGTCACCCCGGAGTTCTTCGCCGCGCACTCCGTGGCCGACCTGGCGACGAGGAGCGGGTACTGGCTGGGGCAGCAGGGCCGGCTGACACACCCCATGTATCTCGCCGAGGGCGGCACGCACTACGAGCCGGTCGGCTGGGAGCGCGCCTTCGACATCGTCGCCGAGGAGATCACCGCCCTCTCCTCCCCCGACGAGGCCGTCTTCTACACCTCGGGCCGCACCAGCAACGAGGCCGCGTTCCTGTACCAGCTCTTCGCCCGCGAGCTCGGCACGAACAACCTGCCGGACTGCTCCAACATGTGCCACGAGTCGTCCGGGTCGGCGCTCAGCGAGACCATCGGCATCGGCAAGGGCAGCGTCCTGCTGGAGGACCTCCACAAGGCCGACCTGATCATCGTCGCGGGGCAGAACCCGGGGACGAACCATCCGCGCATGCTCTCCGCCCTGGAGAAGGCCAAGGCGAACGGCGCGAGGATCATCAGCGTCAATCCGCTGCCCGAGGCCGGCCTGGAGCGGTTCAAGAACCCGCAGACCCCGCAGGGCCTGCTGAAGGGCGCCGCCCTCACCGATCTGTTCCTGCAGATCCGCATCGGCGGCGACCAGGCCCTCTTCCGCCTCCTCAACAAGCTCATCCTGGAGACGGAGGGCGCGGTCGACGAGGACTTCGTCCGTGAGCACACCCACGGCTTCGAGGAGTTCGCCGAGGTCGCGCGCGCCGCCGACTGGGACGAGACCCTGAAGGCGACGGGCCTCACGCGCGCGGAGATCGAGCAGGCCCTCGGCATGGCGCTCGCCTCGAAGCGCACCATCGTCTGCTGGGCCATGGGCCTCACCCAGCACAAGCACGCCGTCCCGACCATCCGCGAGGTGGTCAACTTCCTGCTGCTGCGCGGCAACATCGGCCGGCCGGGCGCGGGCGTGTGCCCGGTGCGCGGACACAGCAACGTCCAGGGCGACCGCACGATGGGCATCTTCGAGCGGCCCGCGCCCGCCTTCCTGGACGCGCTGGAGAAGGAGTTCGGGTTCGCGCCGCCGCGCGAGCACGGCTTCGACGTCGTACGGGCCATCCGCGCGCTGCGCGACGGCGAGGCGAAGGTGTTCTTCGCCATGGGCGGCAACTTCGTCTCCGCCTCCCCCGACACCGAGGTCACCGAGGCCGCGATGCGCCGGGCGCGGCTGACGGTGCACGTGTCGACCAAGCTCAACCGCTCGCACGCCGTCACGGGCGCGCGGGCGCTGATCCTGCCCACGCTGGGCCGCACCGAGCGGGACCTGCAGGCGAGCGGCGAGCAGTTCGTGACCGTCGAGGACTCGATGGGCATGGTGCACGCCTCGCGCGGGCGGCTGGCGCCGGCGAGCCCGCGGCTGAGGTCCGAGCCCGCGATCATCTGCGGCCTCGCGCGCCGCGTGCTCGGCGAGAGCAGCGTCGTGCCGTGGGAGGAGTTCGAGAAGGACTACGCCACGATCCGTGACCGCATCGCGCGCGTGGTCCCCGGCTTCCAGGACTTCAACGCGCGCGTGGCCCGGCCGGGCGGCTTCGCCCTGCCGCACGCCCCGCGCGACGAGCGCCGCTTCCCGACCGCCACCGGCAAGGCCAACTTCACGGCGGCGCCGGTGGAGTACCCCGAACTGCCCGAGGGCCGGCTGCTGCTGCAGACCCTGCGCTCGCACGACCAGTACAACACCACGATCTACGGCCTGGACGACCGCTACCGGGGCATCACGGGCGGCCGCCGGGTGGTGCTGGTGCACCCCGAGGACGCGCTGGCGCTCGGGTTCGCCGAGGGGTCGTACGTCGACCTGGTGAGCGAGTGGAAGGACGGCGTGGAGCGGCGGGCGCCCGGTTTCCGCATCGTGCACTACCCGACGACCCGGGGCTGCGCGGCGGCGTACTACCCGGAGACGAACGTCCTGGTCCCGCTCGACGCGACCGCCGACACCAGCAACACCCCGGCCAGCAAGTCCGTGGTCGTACGTCTCGAAGGTCACACCGCGCAGGCGCAGGCCCGTCTGGAACAATCGGCGACCGACTGAGCGTTTGCTCAGCCAGCAGACAGCCGCAGCAGACAGCTGTACGACGAACGGAGCCGGGCCCATGGGCGAGCAGCAGCAGGTGAGATTCCCGCAGGAGGTCATCGACGAGTACGCCGCGCTCGGTGTCGACCTGCCCGCCCTGTTCTCGGCCGGGCATCTGGGCACACGGATGGGTGTGCAGATCCTGGAGGCCTCGGCGGAGCGGGTCGTCGGGACCATGCCGGTGGAGGGCAACACCCAGCCGTACGGCCTGCTGCACGGCGGCGCCTCCGCGGTGCTGGCGGAGACGCTCGGCTCGGTCGGCGCCATGCTGCACGGCGGCAGCTCGAAGATCGCGGTCGGCGTGGACCTGAACTGCACGCACCACCGCGGGGCCCGCTCGGGACTGGTGACGGGTGTGGCCACGCCGGTGCACCGGGGCCGTTCGACGGCGACGTACGAGATCGTGATCAGCGACGAGCAGGGCCGCCGGGTGTGCAGCGCCCGGCTGACCTGCCTGCTGCGGGAGGCCCGGCCGGGCGACGCGGCGCAGGTACCGCCCACGGCGGACTGACCGGCTCCCACGGGACCGCTGCCCAGGCGCGTACTGACCAGCCGGCACCGGTCCGCTGCCCCCGCCGGCCGAACAGCCGGCACCGGACCGTTGCCCCCCGCCGCCCCTCCCCTTAGCTTCTGCTCATGGGACGGCGAGGGGACCCCCGGCTGGGGGTGAGGTTCCTGGTGCTCGGGCCGGTGCTGCCGGCACTTCTGTGGACGGCGGCGTGCGACGGGCCCGCCGCCCCGGGAGCAGCTGCCCGCTCCTCCCCCTCGGAGACCTCCTCCCCCTCTCCTTCGAAGACCTCCGCCGCCGACCTGTGCACCCGCCTCGTCGCGCACTGGTCCCGCGAGGTGCTCGACGGCGGCACCTACGGCGACTACCAGTCGATGGGTTTGTCCAACGGGGAGTACGAGATCCTGCGGGACGTCGTGGAAGCGGCGCGCGCCGTGAGGGGGCGACAAGGCGACGCGTCCGCAGGCAAGTTGATCGGCCGTCAGGCGCGCGCGGCCTGCGCCGAGCGCTATCGCCATGGCGCTCCGACCGAAAGCCCCTGGCAATGAGCGGCATCGGTCCCGTGGAGCCCGGCGAGGGCACACATGCGTGGGACGCCCGGCACCCGGCAGCCCCGACTCCCGCTCTTGGACGCCGGATTCGCTCGGTCCTGGCAACCCGTTGCGTCCGCCACCGGCGCGCCGCCCTCGCGTTCACCGCGGCGGCCGTCCTTTTGGCCGCCGGCGGCTATCTCTACGTCACCCGGCCACAGAAGCCGCCACCACCCCCGGCGCCCTACCCCGCCCAGGCGGTGGTGGTGGAATATGTGGGCGGCCGGGCGACTCCGGCGGGCGCCCCGCCCCGCAGTTTCAGCTTCGCTGTGCTACTGAGCGTGGAGTCGGGGCCGCCGGTCACTGTGGCCCGGGTGAGCCAGCCGTACGCGGGACTTTCGCTGGTGACGGACCCGCGAACACCGTTCCGGACAAAGGCAGGTTACGACCGCAAGATCACGATAACCATGCACGTGACACGGTGCGGAAAACTACCTGTGGACGCCGGACTTCCTTTCCTGAATGTAACTCTGCGTAATACGCGCGCAATGCAGATACAGAGCTACATCCTCGGTCCGCGCTACGCGCAACACCTCTCCCAGGCTTTGAAAGTCGCCTGCAGCAACAGTGCCACGTCATCACCAAAACCCTTGAGACGCCTGAATTGATCATGGTGAGTCCTGCGGGTTCTCACATTGCGGACGGCGCGAATCGGCCGTAATTCCACCCTATCCCCCACCGCGCACCGCTCTGCATTACGTCGTGTCATAACAAGAGCGTCACAGCCTTGGTCAGACCCTCCTCCACGTTCCCCGCACGCGCTTAGAGTCACGGCCAGTCACCGCGCCCTCGGATCGCCTCTTGGCTCGTCAATTCGGGCAGGCGCGCGGCTCGACCGTTTCCAGGGGGGAACGGTCGTCCTGGGGAAAGGACTGATCGTGCGTCAACGTTCGCTCATCGCCATCACCGCCGCGCTGGCAGCGGGAGCACTCACCCTCACGGCCTGCGGTTCGCGCGACAGCGGCGGAAAGGGCTCGGACTCCGGCAAGGGCGGTGGCACCACCGTCACCATCGGCGTCGACGCCCCGCTGACCGGCGACCTGTCCGCGCTGGGCCTGGGCATCAAGAACTCGGTGGACCTCGCGGTCAACACCGCCAACAAGAAGAACTACGTCAAGGGCGTCACCTTCAAGATCGAGGCCAAGGACGACCAGGCGCAGCCCTCCTCGGGCCAGTCGAACGCCACCGCGTTCGTCGGCGACAACAGCGTCCTCGGCGTGGTCGGCCCGCTGAACTCGTCCGTGGCCCAGTCGATGCAGAAGGTCTTCGACGACGCCAAGCTGGTCGAGGTCTCACCGGCCAACACCAACCCCGCCCTGACCCAGGGCACCAACTGGCAGACGTCGAAGTCGCGTCCGTACAAGTCGTACTTCCGCACGGCGACCACGGACGCCATCCAGGGCCCCTTCGCCGCCCAGTACGTCTACAACACGGCCAAGAAGACCAAGGTCTTCGTCATCGACGACAAGAAGACCTACGGCGCCGGCCTCGCCGCCACCTTCACCGACGAGTTCAAGAAGCTCGGCGGCAAGATCGTCGGCACCGAGCACATCAACCCCGACACCAAGGACTACTCCGCGGTCGCCACCAAGGTGAAGTCCTCGGGCGCCGACGTGGTCTACTACGGCGGCGAGTACCCGCAGGCCGGTCCGCTCAGCAAGCAGATCAAGTCGGCGGGCGCCAACGTCCCGCTGGTCGGCGGTGACGGTATCTACGACCCCACCTTCATCAAGCTCGCGGGCAGCGCCGCCACCGGCGACCTCGCCACCTCGGTCGGCGCCCCGGTCGAGACCCTGGCCTCCGCCAAGCAGTTCGTCGCCGACTACAAGGCGGGGGGCTACAAGGAGGACTACGCGGCCTACGGCGGCTACTCCTACGACTCGGCCTGGTCGATCATCGAGGCCGTGAAGAAGGTCGTCGACGACAACGGCGGCAAGCTGCCGTCCGACGCCCGCGCGAAGGTCACCGCCGCGATGCAGAACGTCTCCTTCGACGGTGTGACCGGCAAGGTCTCCTTCGACGAGTTCGGTGACGCGACCAACAAGCAGCTCACCGTCTACAAGGTCGACGGCGGCGCCTGGAAGGCTGCCCAGTCCGGCACCTACACCCCCAGCAGCTGACCCACACCCGCATCCACAGAGCCGCGCGGGGCGCTGTTCCACTGGCGCCCCGCGCGTCCTCGCATCCGGCCCCATCCGTCGAAGCTTTCCGAACCTCTCGGAGGACATGCGGTGAACGAACTGCCGCAGCAGCTGGTCAACGGCCTGCTACTGGGATCCATGTACGGGCTGGTCGCCATCGGCTACACGATGGTCTATGGCATCGTCCAGCTCATCAACTTCGCCCACGGCGAGATCTTCATGACCGGCGCCTTCGGCGCGCTCACGGTCTACGCGTACATACTGCCGGACGGCACCTCGATGTGGGTCGCCCTGCCCCTCATGCTGGTGGGCGCGGTCCTGGTCGCCGTCCTGGTCGCCGTCGGAGCGGAACGGTTCGCCTACCGCCCCCTGCGCACCGCCCCCCGTCTCGCCCCCCTCATCACCGCGATCGGCCTCTCCCTGGCCCTGCAGCAGGCGGTGTGGGCCTGGTACCCCCAGGCGAAGTCCGCCCGCACCTTCCCGACGATTCCGGGCGGGCCCTTCGACATCGGCAACGTCACGATCCAGACCGGTGACATCTTCCTGGTGATCGCGGCCCCGCTCAGCATGGCCTTCCTCGCCTACTTCGTGATGCGCACCCGTACCGGCCGTGGCATGCAGGCCACCGCCCAGGATCCGGACACCGCGAAGCTGATGGGTGTCAACACCGACCGGATCATCGTGATCGCGTTCGCCCTCGGCGCCGCCTTCGCGGCCGTCGGAGGCGTCGCCTACGGCCTCAAGTACGGCCAGATCGACTTCAAGATGGGCTTCCTCCTCGGTCTGAAGGCCTTCACCGCGGCCGTCCTCGGCGGCATCGGAAACATCTACGGCGCCATGCTCGGCGGTCTCGTCCTCGGTGTGGCCGAGGCCCTGTCCACCGCCTACATCGCGGACATCCCCGGCATGGACAAGTTCGGCAGCCAGTCCTGGGCAGACGTCTGGGCCTTCGTACTCCTCATCCTCGTACTGCTGTTCAGGCCGCAGGGCCTGCTCGGCGAACGCGTCGCGGACAGGGCGTGACACCGATGACCACACAGACCACCGCATCCGAGACCCCCGAGACGCCCGGCACCCCGAGCGCACCCCCCGCCGCCCCGTCCGGCCTCATCGGTCTGCCGGCCCCGCTCGGCAGGGCCCTCGCCACCGGCGGCGGCGCCCTCGCGATCGTCTCCACGTTCCTCTCCTGGACCTGGACCGCCGACTTCCCCGGTGACCTCACCGTCTACGGCTACCCGGGCGGCCTGCAGGTCCTGGTGCTGATCGGAGGCATCCTCACCACCCTGTTCGGCCTCGCCTCCTACGGCGTCAAAGGCCTCGGGTGGCTGACGCCCGGAAGCGCCGACGCGGCCCTGAAGCTGACCGCGCTCGGTACCTTCGCCACCGCCTGGTACACCGTCATCGCCATCAGCGACGAGCTCGGCGGCCTGGTGAACCTGGAGCCCGGCGGCTTCGTCGTGGCCGTCGCCACCCTGGCCGCCCTGCTCGGCGCGCTGGCCCTGCCGTTCGAGCGGCCGGAGCCGGACCTCGCCGACCCGGACGACCGCGGCTGGGACCTGTTCCGCCACAACTCCCGGCAGAAATGGAACATCTTCAAGGCGGCCTTCGTCGCCAAGGCCCCGGAGCCGGCGCGCACACTGCCGGCCTACGCCGAGATCCTCGTCATCGTCGCGGCCATGGCCGTGGGCCTGTGGGTCTTCAGCTACGGCGTCAGCACACCGTACGACGAGCTGTTCATCGGCTTCCTCATCACCGCCGGCTTCGGCTTCGCCGCCCTCTCCAAGGCCGGGCTCGTGGCCCGGGTCTCGGCGATCACCGCGAAGCACCGCACCGTCACCATGATCGGCGCCTTCGTCGCCGCCGCGGCCTTCCCCTTCACCCAGTCCAACGACCAGTACGCGACGATCGGCGTCTACATCCTGATCTTCGCGACCGTCGCGCTGGGCCTGAACATCGTCGTCGGCCTCGCCGGCCTCCTCGACCTCGGTTACGTCGCCTTCCTCGGCGTCGGCGCCTACACCGCCGCCCTGGTCTCCGGCTCGCCGTCCTCACCGCTGCACGTGCAGTGGCCGTTCTGGGCCGCGGCGCTGCTCGGCGCGGTCGTCGCCATGATCTTCGGCGTCGTCATCGGCGCCCCGACCCTGCGACTGCGCGGCGACTACCTGGCCATCGTCACCCTCGGCTTCGGTGAGATCTTCCGCATCACCGTCCTCAACATGGACGGCACCTCGGGCCCCGACGTCACCAACGGCTCCAACGGCATCTCCTCGATCCCGAACCTGAACATCCTCGGCTTCGACTTCGGCCAGGAGCACCAGATCCTGGGCACCACCATCGGCCGGTTCGCCAACTACCTGCTGCTCATGCTGATCATCACGCTCATCGTGGTCGTGGTGTTCCGGCGCAGCAGCGACTCCCGCATCGGCCGCGCCTGGATCGCCATCCGCGAGGACGAGACCGCGGCGCTCGCCATGGGCATCAACGGCTTCCGGGTCAAACTCATCGCCTTCGCGCTGGGCGCCTGCCTGGCCGGTCTCTCCGGCTCCGTCCAGGGCCACGTCACCTACACCGTGACCCCGGAGCAGTACCAGTTCGCCTACGCCGTACCGCCCAACTCGGCCTTCCTGCTGGCCGCGGTGGTCCTCGGCGGCATGGGCACCATCGCCGGTCCGCTGGTCGGCGCGTCCCTGCTGTACCTGATCCCGGCCAAGCTGCAGTTCCTGGGCGACTACCAGCTCTTCGCCTTCGGCGTCACCCTGATCCTGCTGATGCGCTTCCGTCCGGAGGGTCTCATCCCCAACCGGCGCCGCCAGCTCGAATTCCACGAAGAAGCCGAAGCACCCGCCGTCCTCACCAAGGCAGGGGCCTGACCACGATGACTACCGACACCACCACCACGGACGCCGTCCCCGGCGCCTCCGCGCCCGGCGAGGTCGTGCTCGACGCCCGCGGCGTGACCATGCGCTTCGGTGGCCTCACCGCCGTACGCAACGTCGACTTCACCGTCCACAGCGGCGAGATCGTCGGTCTGATCGGCCCCAACGGCGCCGGCAAGACGACCTTCTTCAACTGCCTGACCGGCCTGTACGTGCCCACCGAGGGCGAGGTCCGCTACAAGGGCCAGGTACTGCCGCCGCAGTCCTTCAAGGTCACCGCGGCCGGCATCGCCCGCACCTTCCAGAACATCCGGCTGTTCGCGAACATGACGGTCCTGGAGAACGTCCTCGTCGGCCGGCACACCCGCACCAAGGAAGGCCTGTGGTCCGCGCTGCTGCGCGGCCCCGGATTCCACCGCGCCGAGCAGGCCTCCCGCGAACGCGCCATGGAACTCCTGGAGTTCGTGGGCCTGGAGAAGAAGGCCGAGCACCTCGCCCGCAACCTCCCCTACGGCGAGCAGCGCAAGCTGGAGATCGCCCGCGCGCTCGCCAGCGAGCCCGGTCTGCTGCTGCTCGACGAACCGACGGCCGGCATGAACCCGCAGGAGACCCGGGCCACCGAGGAACTGGTCTTCGCCATCCGGGACAAGGGAATCGCCGTCCTCGTCATCGAGCACGACATGCGCTTCATCTTCAACCTCTGCGACCGCGTGGCCGTCCTGGTGCAGGGCGAGAAACTGGTCGAGGGCGACAGCGCCACCGTCCAGGGCGACGAACGCGTCATCGCGGCCTACCTCGGCGAGCCCTTCGAGAACGCGCCCGGCGACGAAGAGGTGGCCGAGGTGGAGGCCGCCGAGGCCAACGCCGAGGCCGGTGAGGCAGCCGAGTCTGCCGAGTCTGTTGAGGCGGACGCCGAGACCACGACCGACGCCGCGCCCGGCAAGGAGAACGACCGATGACCGCACTGCTCGAAGTGGAGGACCTGAGGGTCGCCTACGGCAAGATCGAAGCCGTCAAGGGCATCTCCTTCAAGGTCGAGGCCGGTCAGGTGGTCACCCTCATCGGCACGAACGGCGCCGGCAAGACCACCACCCTGCGCACGCTCTCCGGCCTGCTGAAGCCGGTCGGCGGACAGATCCGGTTCAACGGCAAGTCGCTGAAGAAGGTCCCGGCCCACCAGGTGGTCTCCCTGGGCCTCGCCCACTCCCCCGAGGGGCGGCACATCTTCCCGCGCATGACCATCGAGGACAATCTGCGCCTCGGCGCGTTCCTGCGCAGCGACAAGCCCGGCATCGAGAAGGACATCCAGCGCGCCTACGACCTCTTCCCCATCCTCGGCGAGCGGCGCAAGCAGGCCGCGGGCACCCTCTCCGGCGGTGAGCAGCAGATGCTGGCGATGGGTCGTGCCCTGATGTCCCAGCCGAAGCTGCTCATGCTGGACGAGCCGTCGATGGGCCTGTCGCCGATCATGATGCAGAAGATCATGGCGACGATCGCCGAGCTGAAGTCCCAGGGCACGACGATCCTGCTGGTCGAGCAGAACGCCCAGGCGGCGCTCTCGCTCGCCGACCAGGGCCATGTCATGGAGATCGGCAACATCGTCCTGTCCGGCACGGGGCAGGACCTGCTGCACGACGAGTCCGTCCGCAAGGCCTATCTGGGCGAGGACTGACCCGTACGACGGCAAAGGCCCGCGCCCCCTTCTCCGGGGCACGGGCCTTTGCCGTACAGGTCAGCCCTTCTTGGCCGCCTTCTTCTCCTGGTTGTCCGCGATGACCGCCTCGGCGACCTGCTGCATCGACATCCGCCGGTCCATGGAGGTCTTCTGGATCCAGCGGAACGCGGCCGGTTCGGTCAGGCCGTACTCCGTCTGGAGGATCGACTTCGCGCGGTCGACCAGCTTGCGGGTCTCCAGGCGCTGGGTGAGGTCGGCGACCTCCTGCTCCAGCTGCTTCAGCTCGGTGAAGCGCGAGACGGCCATCTCGATGGCCGGGACGACATCGCTCTTGCTGAACGGCTTGACCAGGTAGGCCATGGCGCCGGCGTCCCGGGCGCGCTCGACGAGGTCGCGCTGCGAGAAGGCGGTGAGCATCAGCACCGGCGCGATGGAATCCTCGGCGATCTTCTCGGCCGCGGAGATGCCGTCGAGCTTCGGCATCTTCACGTCCAGGATGACCAGGTCCGGCCGGTGCTCACGGGCCAGCTCCACGGCCTGCTCACCGTCCCCGGCCTCGCCGACGACGGTGTACCCCTCCTCCTCCAGCATCTCCTTGAGGTCGAGCCGGATCAGGGCCTCGTCCTCGGCGATGACGACACGGGTCGTCAGCGGAGGCACGTGCGACTTGTCGTCGTCGGGCGCGTCTACGGGCTGGGGCGACTCGGCGGTCACGGGGGCTCCTCGTTCAGGGCAGGGGTACTGCTGACAAGAGCCTACCTAGCTACGGTATGGTGGACGCGCGGAGGGTCGGGGGAAACCTTGGATTCTGCGAGCCCCGGTAGCCCAATTGGCAGCAGGCAACGGATTCAAAACCCGTACAGTGTCGGTTCGAGTCCGACCCGGGGCACTTTTCCTTGGATTCCAAGGTCAGGCTTCCGGTGGGCCCCTCAGGATGAGGGGCTCTTTTTCATGCCCTCAGGCTCTCTTCTCATGCCTTCGGGCTGTCGTCCTCCCCGATGTGATGCACCCGGACCATGTTGGTCGAGCCGGAGACGCCGGGCGGGGAGCCGGCCGTGATCACCACCACGTCGCCCTTCTCGCAGCGGCCGTACTTGAGCAGCAGTTCGTCCACCTGGTCGACCATGGCATCGGTGGAGTCGACGTGCGGGCCGAGGAAGGTCTCGGCGCCCCAGGTGAGGCTGAGCTGGGAGCGGGTGGCCGGTTCGGGGGTGAAGGCCAGGAGGGGGATCGGGGAGCGGTAGCGGGAGAGACGGCGGGCGGTGTCGCCCGACTGGGTGAAGGCCACGAGGAACTTGGCGCCCAGGAAGTCGCCCATCTCGGCGGCCGCGCGGGCGACCGCGCCGCCCTGGGTGCGCGGCTTGTTCCGCTCGGTCAGCGGGGGCAGGCCCTTGGCGAGCATGTCCTCCTCGGCCGCCGCGACGATCTTCGCCATGGTGCGCACGGTCTCGACCGGGTACTTGCCGACGCTGGTCTCGCCGGAGAGCATCACCGCGTCGGTGCCGTCGAGGACCGCGTTGGCCACGTCGGAGGCCTCGGCGCGGGTGGGCCGGGAGTTGTCGACCATGGAGTCGAGCATCTGGGTGGCGACGATGACCGGCTTGGCGTTGCGCTTGGCGAGCTTGACCGCGCGCTTCTGCACGATCGGCACCTGCTCCAGGGGCATCTCCACGCCCAGGTCGCCGCGCGCGACCATGAGTCCGTCGAAGGCGGCGACGATGTCGTCGAGGTTGGCCACGGCCTGCGGCTTCTCGACCTTGGCGATCACCGGGAGGCGGCGGCCCTCCTCGGCCATGATCCGGTGCACGCCCTTGGCGTCGTCGCCGCTGCGGACGAAGGAGAGCGCGATGACGTCGAAGCCGGTGCGCAGCGCCCAGCGCAGGTCCTCCTCGTCCTTCTCGGACAGGGCGGGGACGGAGACGGCGACGCCGGGGAGGTTCAGGCCCTTGTGGTCGGAGATCACGCCGCCCTCGACCACGAGGGTGTGGACGCGCGGGCCGTCGACGGCGGTGACCTCCAGGCAGACCTTGCCGTCGTCGACGAGGACGCGCTCGCCGGGGGTGATGTCGGCGGCGAGGCCGGCGTAGGTGGTGCCGCACTGGTGGCGGTCGCCCTCGACGCCCTCCTCGACGGTGATGGTGAAAGTGTCGCCGCGTTCAAGGAGTACCGGCCCTTCGGCGAAACGGCCGAGCCGGATCTTCGGGCCTTGAAGGTCGGCGAGAATGCCGACGCTGCGACCGGTTTCGTCGGCCGCCTTGCGCACTCGCCGGTAGCGCTCCTCGTGTTCGGCGTGGGTGCCGTGGCTGAGATTGAACCGGGCCACGTCCATTCCGGCGTCGACCAGTGCCTTGATCTGGTCGTACGAGTCGGTGGCGGGCCCCAGAGTGCAGACGATCTTTGCTCGGCGCATACGTCGAGCCTAGGCCTTACCCGTGGGTAGAGAATCGGCCCCACATGACCACTCAACAACCTTTGAGTAAAGGGTCATTGACAAGTGTTGAATTGTGCGACCACTCGCTCCGATGAGCGAATTCCACCCGTGCGGTCACCTTCCCTCGATCAGGGGAGTGAGGTGCTGCCCGTGCCGGGACTGTGGCACTCGGTGCCGGTCCTCCTGGAGGCCGAAGGTGGTGAAGGCCGTTCGGGGGGCCGGCGGGTACGGCTCCTTTCCGGTGAGCGAGTTGAGGATGGTGGCGCTGCGCCAGGCGGTGAGGCCGAGGTCGGGCGCGCCCACGCCGTGGGTGTGCAGTTCGGCGTTCTGGACGTACACCGAGCCGGTCACGGACGGGTCGAGGACGAGCCGGAAGTCCTCGTCGATGCGCAGGCGTTCGCTGCTGTCGCGGCGGAGGTAGGGGTCGAGCCCGGCGAGGAGGCGGCCGAGCGGGCGTTCGCGGTAGCCGGTGGCGAGGACGACGGCGTCGGTCGTCAGCCGGGAGCGGCTGTCCTGCTGGAGGTGTTCCAGGTGCAGCTCGATCTTGGAGTTGGCGACGCGGCCCGCCGTGCGGACCCGGACGCCCGGGGTGAGGACGGTGTCGGGCCAGCCGCCGTCCAGGGTGCGCCGGTACAGCTCGTCGTGGATGGTGGCGAGGGTGCCGGCGTCGATGCCCTTGTGGAGCTGCCACTGGGCGGCGACCAGCCGGTCCCGGACGGGCTCGGCGAGGGCGTGGAAGTATCGGGTGTAGTCGGGGGTGAAGTGCTCCAGGCCCAGCTTGGAGTACTCCATCGGCGCGAACGCCTCGCTGCGGCCGATCCAGTGCAGCTTCTCCTGTCCGGCGGGGCGGTGCCGGAGCAGGTCGAGGAAGACCTCGGCACCGGACTGTCCGGAGCCGACGACCGTGACGTGCCCGGCGGCGAGGATGTCGGAGCGGTGGTCCAGGTAGTCGGCGGCGTGGACGACCGGCACGCCGGGGGCGTCCACCAGCGGCCTGAGCGGAGTGGGCACATAGGGCGCGGTGCCGACGCCCAGGACGACATTGCGCGTGTGGGTACGGCCCAGGGCTTCGGCCTCGCCCTCGGCGTCGAGCTGGGTGAAGTCGACCTCGAACGCGTCCCGTTCGGGGTTCCAGCGCACGGCGTCGACCTGGTGGCGGAAGTGCAGCCCGGGCAGGCTCTGTGCGACCCAGCGGCAGTAGGCGTCGTACTCGGCGCGCTGGATGTGGAAGCGCTCGGCGAAGTAGAAGGGGAAGAGCCGCTCGCGGGTCCTGAGGTAGTTCAGGAAGCTCCATGGGCTGGTCGGGTCGGCGAGGGTCACCAGGTCGGCCAGGAACGGCACCTGGATGGTGGCGCCCTCGATGAGCAGGCCGGGGTGCCAGTCGAAGCCGGGGCGCTGTTCGTAGAAGACGGCGTCGAGTTCGGTGAGCGGGTGGGCGAGGGCGGCCAGCGAGAGGTTGCACGGACCGATGCCGATGCCGACCAGGTCACGGGGGGACGTGGGCTCGTGGCGTGGGGGGTTGGTCATGCGAGGGTGCCTTCTTCGACGAGTTTCAGGAGCTGGGCCAGGTCGTCCGGCCGGGTGTGGGGGTTGAGCAGGGTGGCCTTGAGCCAGAGGCGGCCGTCGAGCCGGGCGCGCCCGAGGACGGCCCGGCCGTCGTGCAGCAGCCTGCGGCGTACGGCGGCCACGGCGGCGTCGGCGGCGTCCGTGGGCCGGAACAGGACGGTGCTGATCACGGGCTGGTCGTACAGCTCGAAGCCGGGGTGCTCCTCGACCAGCTCGGCGAACCCGCGCGCATGGGCGCAGACTTGGTCGATGAGTGCGCCCAGTCCGGTGCGGCCGAGGGTCTTCAGGGTGGCCGCGATCTTGAGGACGTCCGGGCGGCGGGTGGTGCGCAGGGAGCGGTCGAGCAGGTCGGGGAGTCCGGCCTCGGTGTCGTCGTCGGCGTTGAGGTAGTCGGCGCGCTGGTGGAGGACGGCGAGTTCGGCGGGGCGGGCGACGGCGAGGAGGCCGGCGGCGACCGGCTGCCAGCCCAGCTTGTGCAGGTCGAGGGTGACGGTGTGGGCGGCTTCCAGACCGGCGAGTTTCCCCCGGTGCCGGTCGCTGAGGAGCAGGCCGCCGCCGTAGGCCGCGTCGATGTGCAGGCGGGCGCCGTGCGCGGCGCACAGGCCGGCGATCTCGGGCAGCGGGTCGATCAGGCCGGCGTCGGTGGTGCCGGCGGTGGCGGCGACCAGCAGCGGGCCGGAGAGCGTGGTGAGGGCCTCGTCGAGCGCGGCGACGTCGAGGGTGCCGCCGGCCGCCGGGACGACGACCGGGTCGGGCAGGCCGAGGAGCCAGGCGGCGCGCGGCAGCGAGTGGTGGGCGTTGGCCCCGCAGATCACCTGCACACTGCCGCCGTGTGCCTCGCGGGCGAGCAGCAGGGCGAGTTGGTTGGACTCGGTGCCGCCGGTGGTCATGAGGGCGTCGGCGAGCCCGGCGGTGTGGGCGAGGGCGCGGGTGACGGCGGCTTCCAGGGCGGAGGCGGCCGGGGCCTGGTCCCAGGAGTCCAGGGAGGGATTGAGGGCGCTCACGGCGAGGTCGGCGGCGGTGGCCACGGCGAGCGGCGGACAGTGCAGATGGGCCGCGCACAGCGGGTCGGCGGGGTCGGCGGCGCCCTCCGCGAGGGCGTGTACGAGGTCGCGCAGGGCGGCGGGGTCGCCGTGGTCGGGAAGCACGTCCCCGAGCACGTCGGCGACACGGGCGGCGACGGCCTGCGGTCCCCCGCCGGGCAACGGGCCGCCCCGCGCCCGGGCGCCGGCCGCGAGCGCGTCGAGGACGGTGCCGAGGAGGGGGCGCAGGGCGGCCGGGCCGTGCGGGCCCGAGGCGAGGGGCGGCGTGCGCAGAGGTTCTTGATCGCTCATCGGCTGTCCCTCCGCTCATGGGCCGACCCCGGCTTCCGGCTTTACGGGACCTCGGGCTTTCAGCTTGTACCGGAAGCGCCCTGTGTGTCCCGAAAGCTCAACGATCGGAACCCGAAAGTGGGTACGGCGGAAGAACGTGCTCAGGCCTTTCCGCCGAAGTCCTCCGCGTGGTCCCGCGCCCACTGGGCGAACGTGCGGGCCGGAACGCCGGTCAGCTTCTCCACCGTGTCGGTGATCTCCGGCGGTACGCCCACCGTCTCCTCGAAGGTCTGCAGGAGCCGTTCGAGCATGTGCGGCGGGACGTGCGGGAACAGCTCGGGGCCGGCCTCGCGGGGGTCGGTCTCCACGAAGGTCAGCTCCTTGCCGACGGCCGCGCCGATCGCCGCGACCTGTCCGGCGTTGGTGATCGCCGCGGGACCGGTCAGCCGGTGCACGGCGTTCTCGTGTCCGCCGTCGAGCAGCACCCGCTCGGCCACGGCCGCGATGTCGTCCTCGTGGATGGGTGCGGACAGCCCGTCCGCGAACAGGCCCCGGACGGTGTTCCCGGCGCGGATCTGCGGCACCCACTGCAGGGCGTTGGTGGCGAAGGCGTTGGGCCGCAGGAAGGTCCAGTCGAGCCCACTGGCGCGGATCTGCTGTTCCGCGGTGGCGTGCATGACGTGGATGGGGTGGGTCTCGTCGGCGCCCTCCTGGACGATGCCGCTGGAGAGCAGCACGACGTGCCGTACGCCGTGGGCGCGGGCGGCCTCGAGGAGGTCGGGCGTGCCCGCCTGTGCGTACAGGAAGAGGGCCGTCGCCCCGCCGAACAGGGCGGCAGGGTCGTCCGGCCGGAACCGGACCACCTCGGCGCCGGCGGGCAGGGCGGCCCGCTGCGGGTCGCGGGTGAGCGCCCGCACGGGCCGGCCCGCGGCGAGGAGACGGTCGACGAGGGCACGGCCGACATTGCCGGTTGCGCCGGTCACTACGATCACGGAAGGTTCCTCCGAAGGCTCGGCTGATCGTTCCTGACAGCTCGAGCCTAGGGGGACGATCCGGACCGCGGCATCGTCGGCGGGTACCAGCCGCGCCCTGCGCCGGCGGACCTACTCCGCCCGTGCCGCCTGCGCCTCCTCCGTCTGCGCGCCGCGCACCCGCAGGGCGCGGGCCAGGTCGTCGAGGCGGTCGGCGAGGGTGCGGCGCAGGGCGGGGGTGGGGTCGGCGTCGCGCAGACAGGCCTCGCCGAGGCGCACGTTCTCGGCGTCGACGGCGTGGGCGGGGAAGGCCCAGCGGCCGACCGCCTGCGCGATGGCCGGGCCCCGGCGGGCGCTGACGGCGACCGCGTCCGAGTAGAAGCGCGGCACGTACTGCCGTACCAGATCGGCCTGTTCGGGCTGCCAGAAGCCCTGGGCGGTGGCCGTGAAGAGGTAGTTGGACAGGTCGTCGCCGGCGAACATCGCCTCCCAGGCCGTCCGCTTTGCCTCGGGGTCGGGCAGGGCGGCACGGCAGCGGGCGGCGCCCTCCTGGCCGGTGGCGCTCGGGTCGCGCTCCAACTCGGCGGCGATGGCGGCCTCGTCGGTGGCGCCGAGCACGGCGAGCCGGCCGAGGATGCGCCAGCGCAGCTCGGGGTCGAGTTCCGGCCCGCCGGGCACCGTGCCGTCGGCGAGCCAGGCGGCGATGGTGTCGGGGTGGGCGGCCACGGAGATCAGGTGCCGTACCGCGATCAGGCGCAGGCCCGGGTGATCGCCGTCCTCGGTGCGCCGCAGCAGGTCGCGGCAGAGCGCGGTGAGGGTCGCGAGGGCGGCCGGACGGTCCTCGGGCCTGAGGTACTGGTCGGCGATCTGTCCGGAGGCGAAGGCGAGGACACCCTGGACCAGGGCGAGGTCGGTCTCCCTCGGGAGGTGGGCGCGGGCCGTCTCCAGGTAGGCGGCGGGCGCCAGTTCGCCGTCGCGTACGGCGTCCCTGAGGGCGTTCCAGACGACCGCGCGGGTGAGCGGGTCGGGCAGGCCCGACAGGCCGGCGCGGACCGTCTCGAAGGACTCGGTGTCGAAGCGGACCTTGGCGTAGGTGAGGTCGCCGTCGTTGAGCACGAGCAGCGCGGGGCGCTTGCCGATGGGCTGCGGGGCGGTCTGGGGGACGTCGAGGTCGAGGCGCTCGCGCAGCACCAGCCGGCCCTCGTCGGCGACGTCGTGGTCGTACAGGCCGGCGGTGAGGCGGTGCGGGCGGCTGCCCGTGCGGTCGACGGTCAGCGCACAGGTTCCGTCGGCGACGGCGACGACGGGGGTGAGCCGGTCCACGCCGGTGGTGCGCAGCCAGCTGTCGGCCCAGGCGGGCACGTCGCGCTCGGTGGCGGAGGCGAGGGAGTCGATGAAGTCGGCGAGGGTGGCGTTGCCGAAGCGGTGCCGGGCGAAGTGGGTGTTGATACCGGCGAGGAAGTCCTTCTCGCCGAGCCAGGCGGCGAGTTGGCGCAGCGCGGAGGCGCCCTTGGCGTAGGAGATGCCGTCGAAGTTGAGCAGCGCGGAGGCCGTGTCGTCGACCTTCTCGGGGGCGACCGGGTGGGTGGTGGGCCGCTGGTCGGCGTCGTAGCCCCAGGCCTTGCGGGTGACGCCGAACTCGGTCCAGGGGCCGGTGAAGCGGGTGGCCTCGGCGGTGGTCTGGTAGCCCATGTACTCGGCGAAGGACTCGTTCAGCCAGATGTCGTCCCACCACTTGAGGGTGACGAGGTCGCCGAACCACATGTGGGCCATCTCGTGGGCGATGACCATGGCGCGGGTCTCCCGCTCGGCGTCGGTGACGGCGGAGCGGTAGACGAAGTCGTCGCGGAAGGTGACCAGGCCCGGGTTCTCCATGGCGCCCGCGTTGAACTCGGGGACGAACGCCTGGTCGTAGGAGTCGAAGGGGTACGGCTCCTCGAACTTCTCGTGGTAGCGGTCGAAGCACGCGCGTGTGACGTCGAGGATCTCCTCGGCGTCGGCCTCCAGGTGGGGCGCGAGGGAGCGGCGGCAGTGGATGCCGAAGGGCAGTCCGCGGTGCTCGGTGCGCACCGAGTGCCAGGGGCCGGCGGCTACGGCGACGAGGTAGGTGGAGATCAGCGGGGTGGGCGCGGCCTGCCAGACGCCGTCGGCGCGCTGTTCGGTGATGCCGTTGGCGAGCACGGTCCAGCCCTCGGGCGCCCTCACGCAGACCTCGAAGACGGCCTTGAGGTCGGGCTGGTCGAAGGCGGCGAAGACGCGCTGGACGTCGTCCATGAACATCTGGGTGTAGACGTACGTCTCGCCGTCGCTGGGGTCGGTGAAGCGGTGCATGCCCTCGCCGGTGCGGGAGTAGCGCATGGCCGCGTCGACGCGCAGCTCGTGCTCCCCGGCGGACAGGTTCTTCAGCGCCAGCCGGCCGTCGTCGAGCGACTCGGGGTCGAGGGGGTCCCCGTCGAGCGTGACGGCGCGCAACTCGGCGGGCTTCAGCTCCACGAACGTGTCCCCGGCGGACCGCGCGGTGAACCGGATCACAGTGCGGGAGTCGAAGGTCTCGTCCCCGGTCGTGAGGTCCAGTTCGACCGTGTAGCGGTGGACGTCGAGGAGCTGTGCTCGGAGCTGCGCTTCATCGCGCGTGAGTACGGACATGCAGGCCATGCTGCCTGATCGCGCTGACAGCGCACAGGGGGTGGGCGGGTTCACGACATATGTCCGGCTCACCACCCCGCGCCCCGGCTGCCCTGCCTGCCCCCTCGCCCTCCCGCCACCGACTCCCCCTGGCCGGGCTGGGCTGGTCTCCGCGCACTCCAGACCATTCCTGTCCACTCCGGGCTCGTTCCTGACCGCCCGTGCCGCCAGCGGGCCCCGACCCTCCGCGCCCGCCGACCGGTCCCCGTCCGGGGTCAGTCGTCCGTCTGCTGTCCGTTGGCGGTGTCCTCGGCGATGCGCTCGTGGTGGCGGATCACCTCCGCGATGATGAAGTTCAGGAACTTCTCGGCGAAGGCCGGGTCGAGCTTGGCGTTCTCGGCGAGGCGGCGCAGTCGCGCGATCTGGCGGGCCTCGCGGGCCGGGTCCGCGGGCGGCAGTTGGTGCACGGCCTTGAGCCGGCCGACCTGCTGGGTGGCCTTGAACCGCTCGGCGAGCAGGTGTACGACGGCCGCGTCGATGTTGTCGATACTGTCGCGCAGCCGCTCCAGTTCCTGGCGGACCCCGGGGTCCACGTCACCGGTTCCGGTGTTGCTGGTGGTCATGCAGGTCACCCTATGGGTTCCCCGGGCCGGCCCTCCGGGCTGTCCGGAGAGTGGATCATAGGCGGATCGTCCGGTTCCGGTACGCGGTCGCTCCAGCCGCCGGGCACACTGCGGCCCTGCTGGGCGCGGAAGCGGACCGGAGCGAGGCCCACCCGGCGGGTGAACAGCCGCGAGAAGTACGCGGGGTCCTCGTAGCCGACGCGGCGCGCGACGGCGGCGACCGGCAGTTCGGTGGCGGCGAGGAGTTCCTTGGCACGGCCGAGGCGGATGCCGAGCACGTAGTCCTTGGGGCTGCAGCCCGCGGCCCGGCGAACGGCACTGCGCAGCTCGGCGGCGGTCATGCCGTGCACGCGCGCGTGGTCGGCGACGCTCATCGGCGTGCAGGCGTCCCGCGCGAGTGCCTGGAGCACCTGGTCGCCGTCCGGGGCGAGGTCGGCGCGGGCGCGGCGCAGGGCGACGAGGAGTTCGTGCACGGCGGCGCCGGTCTCCACCTCCAGCAGCGGGTTGCCGCGGCGGGCGGCGCGGGCGATGCGGGCGACCACCGCCCGGGGCCCGGCGGCGTCGGAGAGCGGTACGACGGGCCGCTCGGGTTCGATGTAGCCCAGCTCGGTGTACGTCGTGGTGGCGGGCCCGGCGAAGTCGACGAAGCCCTCGTCCCAGCCGGTGTCCGGATCGGGCGCGTAGTGGTGGGTCACGCCGGGGGTGAGCCAGAGCAGCGCGGGCGCGATGACGGTCGTACGGCGGCCGTCGGCGCCCCGGTACCAGCCACGGCCCGCGCTGATCACGACGGCCACGTGGTGATCGAGGGCGCGCGGGCCGACCGTGGGCAGCGCGCCGTGCTGGAGGCCCACGCCGAGGCAGACCAGACCGAGGCGGTGATGAGCGGGGCCGGGGCTGAAGAACCGCATCCAAGTCCGGTACATCGGTGCTCCTCCCGGGCGTGCTGAGATGCGGAGTTCTGTCCAAACGATTCGTCCAGACGATTGGCCAGACGACTCGGCCAGACGATTTGTCCAAGCAGCGCCGATCTTCGTCCATGGCGCCGGCCGCCGGAAGAGATGAGGCTTGGGCGCATGAGCGAGTTCACGGTGGGGGAATCCGACTTCCTGCTGGACGGGCGGCCGGTGCGACTGCTGTCCGGGGCGCTGCACTACTTCCGGGTGCACGAGGGTCACTGGCGGCACCGGCTGGCGATGCTCCGGGCGATGGGCCTTAACTGCGTGGAGACGTACGTTCCCTGGAACCTGCACCGGCCGGCCCCGGGCGGCTACCGGGACGTGCAGGCGCTCGGCCGCTTCCTGGACGCGGTCCGGGAGGCCGGGATGTGGGCGATCGTCCGGCCGGGCCCCTACATCTGCGCCGAGTGGGAGAACGGCGGACTGCCGCCCTGGGTGACGGGCGAGCCGGGCACGCACGTGCGCACGCGTGACGAGCGATATCTGTCCCACGTGGAGCACTGGTTCCACCATGTGACGCACGAGATCGCGCCCCGGCAGATCGACCGCGGCGGCCCGGTGATCCTGGTGCAGGTGGAGAACGAGTACGGCAGTTACGGCAGTGACACCGGCTATCTGGAGGCGCTGGCCGGTCTGCTGCGCGCCAGGGGGATCACGGTGCCGCTGTTCACCTCCGACGGCCCCGAGGACCACATGCTGACCGGCGGTTCGCTGCCCGGGGTGCTCGCCACGGTGAATTTCGGCTCCCACGCGCGCGTGGCCTTCGAGACGCTGCGCCGCCACCGCCCCGAGGGCCCGCTGATGTGCATGGAGTTCTGGTGCGGCTGGTTCGACCACTGGGCCGGCGAGCATGTCGTACGGGACCCGGAGCAGGCCGCCGGGGCGCTGCGGGAGATCCTGGAGTGCGGGGCGTCGGTGAACCTCTACATGGCGCACGGCGGCACGAGTTTCGGTGGCTGGGCGGGTGCCAACCGGGGCGGCGGCGAACTGCACGAGGGCCCGCTGGAGCCGGACGTGACCTCCTACGACTACGACGCCCCCGTGGACGAGTACGGCCGCCCCACCGAGAAGTTCTGGCGCTTCCGCGAGGTGCTGGCAACGCACCACTTTGGGCCACTGCCCGAACTACCGCCGATGCCCGCCCCGTTGGGCCGCCCGGCGGAGGTGACGCTGGACGCCTGGGCGCCCCTGGCCGACGTCCTGGAGGCGCTGGGCGGCGCGGAGAGGGTCGCCCCCCTGCCGCCCACCTTCGAGGAACTGCACGTCACCCGGGGCCTGGTGCGCTACGAGGTGGACGTGCCCGGCCCCCGGCAGCCGTACCCGCTGACGCTGCGCGGGCTGCGGGACCTCGCGGTGGTGTACGTCGACGGCGAGCGGGCCGGGGTGCTCACCGAGGAGGAGCCACGACTGAAGGAGCCCGTCGCGGGCCCCGCGCGCGTGGAGCTGTGGGTGGAGTCCCTCGGGCGGGTGAACTACGGGCCGCGGTTCGGGGAGGCGAAGGGGATCACCGGCGGGATCCTGCACGAACGGCAGTTCCTGCACGGGGTACGCGCGCGTGGGCTGGATCTGTGCGCGTTCGAGGACGGTGTGGACGCGGTGCGGTTCGGCGCGCTGCCGGATGAGGGCGCACCGGGGCTGTACCGGGGCACCGTCACGGTCCACGGGGCCGGGGACGCCCGGCTGGAGCTGCCCGGCCGGACCCGCGGGTTCGTCTGGATCAACGGCTTCAACCTGGGCCGCTACTGGTCGGTGGGCCCCCAGCGGTCCCTGTACGTCCCCGGACCGGTGCTGCGGGAGGGCGAGAACGCGGTCTGGGTCCTGGAACTGCAGGACACGGACCCGGACCGCCCGGCACCCCGTCTCCTGCCCGTGTGACCAGCGGCCCGTCCCGCCTACAGTGGAGAGGGGTTCCGGCGTCTTTGGGGGTGCGGACGTGGCGAACGGCGGACCGGTCCAGCACGGCTACCCGCACCTGGAGACGGTGCGGGCCGCCATCACCGCGCTGTACAGGCGCCTGTCCTACGACACCGTCCAGACCTTCTCGACCAGCGTGCTCCCCGCCGACGTGGCCTTCTGCGACACCGACGACCTGCATCTGGGCGCGCAGCGGGTGGCCCGCGAGATCGTGCGGCACTTCCGGCTGCCGGATGCGCGGCTGATCGTCGGCTTCCGGGAGATGACCCACGCGGCGAACGTCGAACTGGCGGCGGGCCCCGAGTACTTCGTGGAGCTGAACGACCGTTTCCGCACCCATCGCCGGGACATCGGCGCGGCGCTCGCGCACGAGGTGGCGCACGTGTATCTGCATCGCCTGGACCTCTCCTTCCCCGCGACGCCGCAGAACGAGATCCTGACGGACACGGTGACGACGTATCTCGGTGCGGGCTGGCTGCTGCTGGACGCCTTCCGGGAGGACGCGGTCTCCTCGCAGAAGCTCGGCTATCTCACCCCGGAGGAGTTCGGTTACGTCCTGGCCAAGCGGGCGCTGCTCTTCCAGGAGGACCCGTCGGTGTGGTTCACCAGCCCGCAGGCCTACGACGCGTACGTCAAGGGCATGGCCCTGGCCCGCCGGGACGAACAGCAACCGCCGCTGACCGGGGCCGGCTGGGCGGGGCGGCGCCGCTATGCCCACGACCGCCGCCACGCCTTCGTCGTCCAGCCGACGGCCCCCTACGCCTTCTCCCCCGACCCCGCCGGCCACCTCCGTGTGACCTTCCCCTGCCCGACCTGCCACCAGCGGATCCGGATGCCGGTGAAGGGGCGGGTACGGGCGCGGTGCGGTTTGTGCCGGACGGTACTGGAGTGCGACACGTAACTTCACGGCACCACTGGGGGCTCCCGTCCCCAGACCCCCGGCCTCGCCCACCCACCACCTGACTCGGTCGGCCGAGAGGCTCAGGACCCGACTCGGTCGGCCGAGAGGCTCGGCGCAAGGCGCGGTCAGCGGGGGCCCGATGCCCTCGACCTCGCCTTCCAGCCGACCGGGTCGGGTGATCGGGTGGGCAAGCGGGGGTCTGGGGACGGGAGCCCCCAGGTGGCCCGGTGTGTCAGCCGAGGTTCTCGGCCGCCGCTCGTCGAGGAAGCGCCGCGCACAACCCACCGCACACCACGAACGCCCCCACGACCCACGGCATCGCGTCCCCCAACGCCCCGGTCATCCCCCTCCCGACGGCGCCGAAGAACACCGTGCCGACCACGGCGGCCCCCACCGCTCCCCCGAACTGCTGAGCCGTCGAGAAGATCCCGGACGCCCCGCCGGCCAGATCCCCCGGCACCGCCGACAGCACCACGTTCACCAGCGGCACCACCAGGAACCCGAGCCCGGCACCGGCGACGACCAGCCCCGGCACCAGCGGCCACGCCCCCGCATGCACGGCCGGCGCGCCGTCGACCACGGACCACACCCAGCCGAAGCCGCCCGCCATCAGCAGCGCCCCGGTGCCGAGCACCAGCCGCCCGTACCGTACGGCAAGCCCGTCCGCGGCGGGCGCGCTGAGGAAACCGCCGACCGAGAAGGCCACCGTCACCAGCCCGGCCTGCATCGGCGTGTACCGCTCACCGGCCTGCAGCCAGACCGCGAAGACCAGGAAGAAGCCCTGCATGCCGATGGAGAACAGCAGCTGGACGAGCACGCCCACGGAGAACACGGGGAGCCGGAAGGCGCGGGCGGGCAGCAGGGGCACCGTTCCGGGGCGGTGCCGCCGGGCCTCGTACACCCCGAGTCCCACGACCGCCGCCGCCCCTGACCCGAGGCACAACCAGCCCCACAGCGGCCAGCCGTTCTCCCGGCCCTGGACCAGGGGCAGCACGATCGCGACCAGGCCGCCGGCCAGCAACAGGCTGCCCAGGACGTCCGGCCGGCCCGCCGACCGCTCGCGGGTGGCCGGGACCAGCAGCAGCCCGGCGACGAAGGTCGCCACGGCCACCGGCACGTTCACCAGGAACACCGAGCGCCAGCCCCAGCCGAACAGATCGGCGTCCGTGAGCACCCCGCCGAGCAGCAGCCCGACGGCGGAGGCGAACCCGGCGACGGCGCCGTACATCCCGAAGGCGGCCCCGCGCTCCTTGCCCTGGAAGAGGGTGCGGAACGAGCCGATCACCTGCGGCACCAGCACGGCGGCGAGCACGCCCTGCACCGCGCGTGCCGCGATCAGCTGTCCCGGCGACTGAGCGATCCCGCAGGCGAGACTGGCCAGTCCGAAGCCGGCCGTACCGGCGAGGAAGAGCGGGCGGCGGCCGATTCGGTCGCCGAGGTGGCCGGAGACGATCAGGGCGGCGGCGAAGCCCAGCAGGTAGGCGGAGACCGTCCACTGCAGGTCGCTCGGCGAGGCGTGCAGATCGCGGCTGATCGACGGCACGGCCACGTTGACGATCGTGGTGTCCAGCAGATCCATGAGCGCCGCGATCATCATCACGACGGCCGCGGCCCAGCGTCGCGGATGGGGTTGCGCCGTGGTGGCGGCGGGGTCGGTGAGCGTTGCGGACATGGAGGACTCCTCAGCTCCTCGGCAGCGGATGTCGAACGGCCGAATTTATTTCGTTCGGCCTAACGAAAGAGTTGCACCGACACCACCCCCTCCGCAAGTCGTTAGTTCGACCGAACGAAATTCTTGTTAGCCTGGGGGCATGGCCAAGGCAGACGAGAAGCGGGACGAGGCGGCGCGGTCCGAGACGCTGGCGCAGCTCATGGAGGTGGGCCGGGTCCACAGCGGGGTCACGGTGATGTTCCACTCGGCCGTCGCCGCCAAGCAGGGGCTGAACGCGACGGAGGAGAAGACCCTGGACCTCCTCCAGCGGCACGGCCCGCTCACCGCGAAGGACCTCGCCGAGCTGACCGGACTCGCCCCCGCCTCGGTCACCGGACTGATAGACCGGCTGGAGGCCAAGGGCTTCGTCCACCGGGTCAAGCACCCGACGGACAAGCGCCGGGTGCTGGTCGAGCTGAACCAGGAGAAGATCGCCGAACTCGCCGGGTTCTTCGAGGACTGGGCACGGGACGTCGTCGAGGCCTGCGAGGAGTTCAGCACGGACGAGCTGCGGACCGTCATCCGCTTCCTGTCCGTCATGAGCGAGCGCCAGCGCACCGCCGCGGCCCGCCTGACCGGCTGAGCGTGCGGCGCGCTATGCGCGTACGGCGATCCCGTCCAGCACCATCGACAGATACTGGCGGGCGATCTCCTCGGGGCCGTGCCCGCCGCCGGGCCGGTACCAGGAGGCGGCCACCCAGACGGTGTCGCGCACGAAGCGGTAGGTGAGGCGGACGTCGAGGTCGGCGCGGAAGACATGCTCGGCGACCCCGCGTTCCAGCGTGCCGAGCCATGCCTTCTCGAACCGGGCCTGCGACTCGGCGAGGAACGCGAACCGTTCCTGGGCGACGAGTTGCCTGCTCTCCTTCTGGTAGATCGCTACGGCGGCGCGGTGCCGGTCGATCTCCCGGAAGGACTCGGTGACGAGCGCCTCCAGCGTCTCGCGGGGCCCGAGCCCGGAGCCGAGGACGGTGTCGTAGCCGTTCCACAGCTCGTCGAGGAAGGTCCGCAGGATCTCCTCCAGCATCGACTCCTTGGAGTCGAAGTGGTAGTACAGGCTGCCCGCGAGCATCCCGGCGTGGTCGGCGATCCGGCGGACGGTGGTGGCGTTGTAGCCGTGCTCGGCGAAGACCTCGGCGGCGATGCCGAGGAGTTCACCGCGCCGGGCTGCCGCGGCGGTCACCGGGGGCTTCTTCTTGGTCGGCACGCACCGATTCTTTCAAACAGTCGTTAGGGAAACCGGACGATGCCCGCGGCGCGTGCGGCCGCCAGCCACCGCGGGAACTCGCCGACGAGCCGGTCGTACAGTTCGGCGTCCGAGACCCGCCGCGGGTCCTGGCCGGCGTGGAAGAAGCCGGCGTTGTCCACGATCCGCTTGTCCGGTACGGCCAGCTCGTCCAGCTTCCGCAGGAACTCGAACTGCCGGCTGCCCGGGTCGCCGAAGCCGACGAACTGCCAGAACAGCGGGAGCCCCGCCGCCTTGCACAGATAGCGTTCGGCGGCGAGCTTGTTGATCGGGCCGCCGTCGGTCTGGAAGACGACCAGGGCCGGGTCGGTGGCTCCGCTGTCCAGGTAGTGGTCGATGACGGCGTCCATCGCCAGGTGGTAGCTGGTCCTGCCCATGTGCCCGAGCCCGGCCACGATCCGCTCGACGCTGCCCTCGTGGTCGTCGAGGGCGATGTCGGTGATCGCGTCGACGTCCGTGGAGAAGAACACGACCGGCACCCGGCCGTCGTCGTCCAGGTGCGCGGACAGGCCCAGCACCCGGTCGGCGAGAGTCTGCACACTGCCGTCCGCGTAGTACGGCTTCATCGAGCCGGAGTAGTCGACCACCAAGTAGACGGCGGCGCGCAGCCCGTCCAGGCCGTGCTTGGTGAGCGACACCCCGGCGGACCGGTAGGCGCCGACGAGCGCGGGCGCGGTCTCCTCCACCTTGCGCAGACTGATCGCGGCCATGGTCCCCCTCGGATTTCCGGGAAGCATATGTGATCACTGAGCCCTGTTGTCGCTCCCGTCACACCAGTTCGCTATTTTGTTCGCCGCCGTCCCCACCGGCTCGCCCTGTCCCGATCTTCCTCCAAGGAGCCGGCCGTGACCGCCGAGTCCGCCGTCACCACCTGCTTTCGTCACCCCAAGGTGGAGTCCCACGTCCGCTGCACCCGCTGCGACCGCTATATCTGCCCGGACTGCATGCGCGAGGCGGCCGTCGGCCACCAGTGCGTGGAGTGCGTGAAGGAGGGCGCGCGGTCGGTCCGGCAGGCGCGCACGGCATTCGGCGGCCGGATCAGCACGGTACCGCTGGTGACCTATGTCCTCATCGGGCTCAATGTGCTCGCCTACCTCGCCGAGTTGGCACGGCCGTCCATCGAGGACCGCTTCGCCATGCTCGGCACCGTGCCCGCGGGCTATCTCCCGGAGGGCGTCGCGCACGGCGAGTGGTACCGGCTGCTGACCGGCGCCTTCCTGCATCTGACGCCCGGCGAGGGCACGTTCGGCATCACGCACATCCTGTTCAACATGCTCGCGCTGTGGAACATCGGCCGGGTGGTCGAGGCACAGCTGGGCCGGGTCCGCTATCTCGCGCTGTATCTGCTGTCGGCGCTGGGCGGCTCGGTGCTGGTGCTGCTGCTCGCCCCCACGTCCTTCACCGTCGGCGCGTCCGGCGCGATCTTCGGCCTGGGCGCGGCGTACTACGTGATGGGCCGTCGCCTCGGCTACGACATGCGGGCGGTCAACCAGTACATGGGCGGGCTGCTGGCCTGGCTGGTGATCTCCGCCTGGCTGACCTCCTGGCAGGCCCACCTCGGCGGCCTGCTCGCGGGCGGAGCGGTGACGCTGGCCTACGCGTACGCGCCCCGGGACGGCCGGCGCACCCTGGTCCAGGCGGGCGTGTGCGTGGCCCTGCTGGCGCTGCTGCTGGTGCTCACCTGGATGAAGGTGACCTCCCTGACGGCCTGAGCGCGCGCGGGAAAACCAGGTGTCCGGCCACCGAACCGACCGTACGCCTCCGGCCATGCCCGAGCCCCCGTGGTTCGTCATCGAACCGGAGGACGACGAAGAGTTCGAGTTCACCGACTACGACCGGACGATCAGCCAGCTGTACCGCAAGGATCTGGTGCCGCCGGGGCAGGCGGAGGAGCTGATCGCGGCCGGGCATGTGCACGGCCGTGGCTGGATCCAGACCGTCGGCCTGCCACGCCCACGCTGTACCAGCACATCCGCGGCGATCTGGGCAAGGCCGCTCTGCCGCCCGGGGTGAGGGCCGTCACCGAGCGCGGGCCCCTTACGGGCGTCTGGTACGAGTAGGCACGGCCCGCGGAAAAGCAACGACGCCTGCCCAGGCGTCCGGTCGGGGACAGGGCAGGCGTCGTCTGGTGTTCCGTACGCCGTTGTACGGGACGTCTATTCGTGGTGCCGTCAGACCGCCAGGGCGCGGTCGGTCGGGCGGATCGGGGCCGGCAGGTCGCTGGCACCGGTCAGGAACCGGTCGACACCGCGGGCGGCCGAGCGGCCCTCCGCGATCGCCCACACGATGAGGGACTGGCCGCGGCCGGCGTCACCGGCGACGAACACACCCGGCACGTTGGTCTGGAAGTCGGCGTCGCGGGCGATGTTACCGCGTTCGTCGAGCTCCAGGCCGAACTGCTCCACCAGGCCGTTCTCCCGGTCGGTGCCGGTGAAGCCCATGGCGAGGGTGACCAGCTGGGCGGGGATCTTGCGCTCGGTGCCCGGCTTGGAGGTCAGCTTGCCGTCCACGAACTCGACCTCGGCGAGGTGCAGCCACTGCACGTTGCCGTCCTCGTCGCCCTCGAAGTGGGTGGTGGAGGCGGAGTAGATCCGCTCGCCGCCCTCCTCGTGGGCCGAGGTGACCTTGTACAGGATCGGGAAGGTCGGCCAGGGCTGGTTGGTCGGGTGCCGCTCGTCGTTCGGGCGGGGCATGATCTCCAGCTGGGTGACCGAGGCAGCGCCCTGCCGGTGGGCGGTGCCCACGCAGTCCGCGCCGGTGTCACCGCCGCCGATGACGACGACGTGCTTGCCCTCGGCCGAGATCGGCGCGGTGACGTAGTCGCCCTCCTGGACCTTGTTGGCCAGGGGCAGGTACTCCATGGCCTGGTGGATGCCCTTGAGTTCGCGGCCCGGCACCGGCAGGTCGCGGGCCATGGTCGCACCGGCGGCGATCACGATCGCGTCGTAGCGCTTCTTCAGGTCGCGGGCGTTGATGTCGCGGCCGACCTCGACGCCGGTGCGGAAGCGGGTGCCCTCCGCGCGCATCTGCTCGATACGGCGGTTGATGTGCCGCTTCTCCATCTTGAACTCGGGGATGCCGTACCGGAGGAGGCCTCCGATGCGGTCCGCGCGCTCGTAGACGGCGACCGTGTGGCCGGCCCGGGTCAGCTGCTGGGCGGCGGCGAGACCCGACGGGCCCGAGCCGATGACCGCGACCGTCTTGCCGGACAGGCGCTCGGGGATCTGCGGGGCGACCGTGCCCGAGTCCCACGCCTTGTCGATGATGGAGACCTCGACGTTCTTGATGGTGACCGGCGGCTGGTTGATGCCGAGCACACACGCCGACTCACACGGAGCCGGGCAGAGGCGGCCCGTGAACTCCGGGAAGTTGTTCGTGGCGTGCAGGCGCTCCGAAGCCGCCGACCAGTCCTCGCGGTAGGCGTAGTCGTTCCACTCGGGGATCAGGTTCCCCAGCGGGCAGCCGTTGTGACAGAACGGGATGCCGCAGTCCATGCACCGGCTGGCCTGCTTGCTGATGATCGGCAGCAGGGAACCGGGGACGTAGACCTCGTTCCAGTCCTTGACGCGCTCACCGACGGGACGGCTCTTGGCGACCTCACGGCCGTGGTTCAGGAAGCCCTTCGGGTCAGCCATTGATCGCCGCCTCCATCATCTTCTCGGTGATCTCGGTCTCGGTCAGACCGGCTCGCTCGGCGGCGTCCTTGGCGGCGAGCACTGCCTTGTACGTGCTGGGGATGATCTTGCTGAACCGCGCCACGGCCTGCTCCCAGTCGGCGAGCAGCTTCTCGGCAACCGTCGAGCCGGTCTCCTCGGCGTGGCGGCGCACCACGTCGTGCAGCCACTGCTGGTCCGCCTCGTCCAGCGCCTCGACCGACCCGGCGTTGCCGGCGTTGACGTTGTCGCGGTCGAGGTCGATGACGTAGGCGACACCGCCGGACATACCCGCGGCGAAGTTGCGGCCGGTCGGGCCGAGGACGACCGCGCGACCGCCGGTCATGTACTCGCAGCCGTGGTCGCCGACGCCCTCGGAGACGACCAGCGCACCGGAGTTGCGGACACAGAACCGCTCACCGGTACGACCGCGCAGGAACAGCTCGCCGCCGGTGGCGCCGTAGCCGATGGTGTTGCCCGCGATGGTGGAGAACTCGGCGAGGTGGTCGGCGGCCCGGTCCGGGCGGACGACGATACGGCCGCCGGACAGGCCCTTGCCGACGTAGTCGTTGGCGTCGCCCTCCAGGCGCAGCGTGACACCGCGCGGCAGGAACGCGCCGAAGGACTGGCCGGCCGAACCGGTGAAGGTGATGTCTATGGTGTCGTCGGGCAGACCCGCGCCACCGAACTTCTTCGTCACCTCGTGGCCGAGCATGGTGCCGACCGTGCGGTTGATGTTGCGGATGGCGACCTGGGCGCGCACCGGCTGGGCCTCGGTCGCGTCGTTCGCGGCCAGGGCGTCGGCCGCGAGCTTGATCAGCTCGTTGTCCAGCGCCTTCTCCAGGCCGTGGTCCTGCTCGACCACCCGGTGGCGCACGGCGCCCTCGGGCAGCGACGGCACGTGGAACAGCGGCTCCAGGTCCAGGCCCTGGGCCTTCCAGTGGTCGACGGCGCGCTCGACGTCCAGCACCTCGGCGTGGCCGACGGCCTCCTCGATGGAGCGGAAGCCCAGCTCGGCCAGCAGCTCGCGGACCTCCTCGGCGATGAACTGGAAGAAGTTCACCACGTACTCGGCCTTGCCGGAGAAGCGGTCGCGCAGCGTCGGGTTCTGGGTGGCGATGCCGACCGGGCAGGTGTCCAGGTGGCAGACGCGCATCATCACGCAGCCGGAGACGACGAGCGGCGCGGTCGCGAAACCGAACTCCTCGGCGCCGAGCAGCGCGGCGATGATCACGTCACGGCCGGTCTTCAGCTGGCCGTCCGTCTGGACCACGATCCGGTCGCGCAGGCCGTTGAGCAGCAGGGTCTGCTGGGTCTCGGCGAGGCCGAGCTCCCAGGGGCCGCCCGCGTGCTTCAGCGAGGTCAGCGGGGAGGCGCCCGTACCGCCGTCGTGGCCGGAGATGAGCACCACGTCCGCGTGCGCCTTGGAGACACCCGCGGCGACCGTGCCGACGCCGACCTCCGACACCAGCTTCACGTGGACACGTGCCGCCGGGTTGGCGTTCTTGAGGTCGTGGATCAGCTGGGCCAGGTCCTCGATGGAGTAGATGTCGTGGTGCGGCGGCGGGGAGATCAGGCCGACGCCCGGAGTCGAGTGACGCGTCTTCGCGACCCACGGGTAGACCTTGTGGCCGGGCAGCTGGCCGCCCTCGCCGGGCTTGGCGCCCTGGGCCATCTTGATCTGGATGTCGTCCGCGTTGACCAGGTACTCCGAGGTCACACCGAAGCGGCCGGAGGCGACCTGCTTGATGGCGGACCGGCGCGCCGGGTCGTACAGGCGCTCCGGGTCCTCGCCGCCCTCACCGGTGTTGGACTTGCCGCCCAGCTGGTTCATGGCGATGGCGAGGGTCTCGTGCGCCTCCTTGGAGATGGAGCCGTACGACATGGCGCCCGTCGAGAACCGCTTGACGATCTCGCTCACGGGCTCGACCTCGTCGATGGAGATCGGCTGCCGGTCGGACTTGAAACCGAACAGGCCGCGCAGCGTCATCAGGCGCTCGGACTGCTCGTTCACGCGGTCCGTGTACTTCTTGAAGATGTCGTAGCGACCCGTGCGCGTGGAGTGCTGGAGGCGGAAGACCGTCTCCGGGTCGAACAGGTGCGGCTCGCCCTCGCGGCGCCACTGGTACTCGCCGCCGATCTCCAGCGCGCGGTGCGCCGGCGCGATGCCGGAGGCCGGGTAGGCCTTGGCGTGGCGGGCGGCGACCTCCTTGGCGATGACGTCGATGCCGACGCCGCCGATCTTGGTGGCGGTGCCGTTGAAGTACTTCTCGACGAAGGCCTCGTCCAGGCCGACGGCCTCGAAGACCTGGGCGCCGCGGTAGGAGGCGACGGTGGAGATGCCCATCTTCGACATGACCTTCAGCACGCCCTTGCCCAGGGCGTAGATCAGGTTCTTGATGGCCTTCTCCGGCTCCAGGCCGTTCAGGAAGGTGCCGGCGCGCAGCAGGTCCTCGACCGACTCCATCGCCAGGTACGGGTTGACGGCGGCGGCGCCGTAGCCGATCAGCAGGGCGACGTGGTGGACCTCGCGGACGTCGCCGGCCTCGACCAGCAGGCCCACGTGGGTGCGCTGCTTGGTGCGGATGAGGTGGTGGTGGACGGCCGCGGTGAGCAGCAGCGAGGGGATCGGCGCGTGCTCGGCGTCCGAGTGGCGGTCCGACAGGACGATCAGACGGGCGCCGTTCTCTATGGCGGCGTCGGCCTCGGCGTAGATCTCCTCGATGCGCGCGGCGAGGGAGTCGCCGCCGCCGGAGACCCGGTACAGGCCGGACAGGGTCGCGGCCTTGAAGCCGGGCATGTCGCCGTCGGCGTTGATGTGGATGAGCTTGGCCAGCTCGTCGTTGTCGATCACCGGGAAGGGCAGGGTGACCGAGCGGCAGGAGGCGGCCGTCGGGTCGAGCAGGTTGCCCTCCGGGCCCAGCGACGAGCGCAGGGAGGTGACCAACTCCTCGCGGATCGCGTCCAGCGGCGGGTTGGTGACCTGCGCGAACAGCTGGGTGAAGTAGTCGAAGAGCAGCCGCGGGCGCTCGGACAGGGCCGCGATCGGCGAGTCCGTGCCCATGGAGCCGATCGGCTCGGCGCCGGTGCGGGCCATCGGCGCGAGGATGACGCGCAGCTCCTCCTCGGTGTAACCGAAGGTCTGCTGGCGGCGGGTGACCGAGGCGTGGGTGTGGACGATGTGCTCGCGCTCGGGCAGGTCGACCAGCTCGATCTCGCCGGCCTCCAGCCACTCGGCGTACGGCTTCTCGGCGGCGAGGTTGGCCTTGATCTCGTCGTCCTCGATGATGCGGTGCTCGGCGGTGTCGACGAGGAACATCTTGCCGGGCTGCAGCCGGCCCTTGCGGACGACCTTGGCCGGGTCGATGTCGAGGACGCCGACCTCGGAGCCGAGGACGACGAGACCGTCGTCGGTGACCCAGTAGCGGCCGGGGCGCAGACCGTTGCGGTCGAGCACGGCGCCGACCTGGGTGCCGTCGGTGAAGGTGACGCAGGCGGGGCCGTCCCAGGGCTCCATCATCGTGGAGTGGAAGCCGTAGAAGGCGCGCCGGGCCGGGTCCATGGAGTCGTGGTTCTCCCACGCCTCCGGGATCATCATCAGCACCGAGTGCGGCAGCGAACGGCCGCCCAGGTGCAGCAGCTCCAGCACCTCGTCGAAGGAGGCGGAGTCGGAGGCGTCCGGCGTACAGACCGGGAAGACGCGGTCCAGGCCCTTGTCGCCGAACAGGTCGGAGACCAGCTGCGACTCGCGGGCGCGCATCCAGTTGCGGTTGCCCTGGACGGTGTTGATCTCACCGTTGTGCGCGACGAAGCGGTACGGGTGCGCGAGCGGCCACGACGGGAAGGTGTTCGTGGAGAACCGGGAGTGCACGAGCGCGATCGCGGAGGCGAAGCGGCGGTCGGACAGGTCCGGGAAGAAGGGCTCCAGCTGGCCGGTGGTCAGCATGCCCTTGTACACGATCGTGCGCGCGGACAGCGACGGGAAGTAGACACCGGCCTCGCGCTCGGCGCGCTTGCGCAGCACGAAGGCCTTGCGGTCCAGCGCGATGCCCTCGCTGGCGTGGTCGGCGACGAAGACCTGCCGGAAGACCGGCATGGTGGAGCGGGCGGTGGCACCCAGCAGCTCCGGGGCGACCGGAACCTCACGCCAGCCGAGGACCGCGAGACCCTCCTCGTCGGCGATCGTCTCGATCTGCGATACGGCCTCGGCGGTGCCGTCCACCGGCAGGAAGGCGATACCGACGGCGTAGGAGCCGGCGGCGGGCAGTTCGAATCCGGCCACCTCGCGGAAGAAGGCGTGGGGCACCTGGGAGAGGATGCCGGCGCCGTCGCCCGAGTCGGGCTCGGAGCCCGTGGCACCGCGGTGCTCCAGGTTGCGCAGCACGGTGAGTGCCTGTTCAACCAGGGTGTGGGACGCCTCGCCGGTGAGGGTGGCGACGAAACCGACGCCGCACGCGTCGTGTTCGTTGCGGGGGTCGTACATACCCTGCGCAGCAGGGCGAGCATCCATGAACGACCAGTTCTGGCCATTCGCGGAGTGCTGGGACGGCTGGCGCGGCGTACGCATCGGCTCTCCCGTCGTCGTCATCAGGCATGTGGCAGGTGCCGAGGGACGACGTTGGCCCTCTGCGTGATCTCAAAATTTCGTGCAGGTTACATGATGGGGTGGTTCCCAGGAAGCGGATACACCGTTCCAACATGCGGACACCACGGGGTCCGTGGCGTAGGTGCCGCGCCGGGGCGGCGGGGTGCCGCGCGTGGCGGCGGGACCGCACATGACGGTCTGGGTGCCGCGCGGTGGCGGCGAACGTGTGAGGGGGACCGGACGGACGAGATCGGTCGGATCGGCGTCCGGCGGCCCGATGGGGGGGGCGGGGGGAGCGTTGTCACTCACCCCGCGGGGGTGCGGCAGGCGTCATTGCCCACAGCGCTTACGGCTCATGCCCGGTGGTCACGCACTCGAAACCAGCGAGTAACGGGCCTTCGCGGCTACCTATGCGGCCCAACGCATAGGTACCGGCGGCGCTATCCTACGGCCGTTCCGATCAGGGTGCCCAGGGCGTACGTCACACCGGCCGCCGCACCGCCCAGCGCGAGCTGCCTGAGGCCGCTGTACCACCAGCTGCGCGCGGTCACCTTGGCCACCACGGCACCGCAGCCGAAGAGTCCGGCGAGGGCGAGCAGCACGGTGGGCCACAGCGCGCTCGCGCCGAGCAGGAACGGCAGCACGGGCAGCAGGGCACCGAGGGCGAAGGACCCGAAGGAGGAGACGGCGGCGACCAGCGGCGAGGGCAGGTCACCGGGGTCGATGCCCAGCTCCTCGCGGGCGTGGATCTCCAGGGCCTGCTCGGGATCCCTGGACAGCTGGCGGGCGACCTCCCGGGCCAGGGCGGGCTCCACACCCCGGGCGACGTACAGTGCCGCGAGCTCGTCCTCCTCGTCCTGGGGGTGCTTGCGCAGCTCACGGCGTTCGACATCGAGCTCGGCCTCGACCAGTTCCCGCTGGGAGGCCACCGAGGTGTACTCGCCCGCCGCCATGGAGAAGGCACCCGCCGCCAGCCCCGCGAGGCCGGTGATGACAATGGTCTGCTGGCTCACGGACCCACCGGCCACGCCGGTCATCAGGGCGAGGTTGGAGACAAGACCGTCCATGGCGCCGAAGATGGCGGGGCGCAGCCAGCCGCCGTTGACATCGCGGTGCGTGTGGTTGTCGCGGTGCGCTTCGTGCAGCGCGGCCTGGGTTTCGATGACGGCCATGCGGGCCCCCCGGATAGCTTAGCCAAAGCTAACTTTGGATGAGTTCTACTTTTCGACAACACTGAACCTACGTCCCTTCTTCCGCTCCCGCCAGCAAGGAAAGGCTGGGCTAACCTGCACCTTTACCGGTCTTTGCTCATCCGTGCATGATCTTGCTCAGATGCCAAGCGGGTGACTTCGAGCAGTGCGGGGGCTCGTGCGGCCGCATGCCGTGGCACACATCCGCAAAGCGCCTTCCTGGCCCCGAAGGAGTCCGCCCATGGCATCGATCGCCTGTACTCCCCCGGCCTCGGCGCCCGACGACGCCGCCGGTCTCCGGGACAGGGCCCGCGGGGCACTGCTCGGCCTGGCCGTCGGGGACGCGCTGGGAGCGCCGGCGGAGAACCTGAAGCCGTCCGAGATCCGGGCCCGCTGGGGCCGCATCACGGGCTATGTGGCCGAGGTTCCGTCCGGCACGGACGACACGGAGTACGCGATCTTCTCGGGCCTGCTGCTCGCCCGGCACGGCTCGGCGCTGACCCCGGCGCATGTGGAGGCGGCCTGGCACGAGTGGATCGCCGACCGGGCCGAGGGCCCCTTCCGGGGCGCGGGCTTCAGCGAGCGCGGCACGCTGGAGAACCTGCGCCGGGGTCTCGCAGCCCCGATCTCGGCCCAGCACCGGCACGCCTGGAGCGACGGTCTGGCCATGCGGGCGGCCCCCTTCGGGGTCTTCGCCGCGGGCCGCCCCGCCGAAGCGGCCCGGCTGGTGGCGATCGACGGTTCGGTGAGTCACGAGGGCGAGGGCATCTACGGCGGCCAGGCGGTCGCGGCGGGGGTGGCGGCGGCGATGACGGGCGCGCCGGTTCCGGTGGTGATCGCCTCCGCCCTGGCGGTGATCCCCGAGGACTCCTGGACGGCGCGCTCCCTGCGCCGGGCGGTGGCCGTCGCCCACCGCGGCGAACGCGCGGTCCGCTCCGCGGTCGTCATCGGCGGCTACCCCTGGACCGACCTCGCCCCCGAGGCGGTCGCCCTCGCCTTCGGCGCGTACGCGGCGGCCGACGGCGACTTCGGGGAGGCGGTCCTCACGGCCGTCAACATGGGCCGCGACGCGGACACGACGGCTGCGGTGGCCGGCGCCCTGTCGGGCGCGACCCACGGCGTCTCCGCGATCCCGCCCACCTGGTCCTCCGCCATCGGCCCGGCCCGGGGCCGCTGCCTGCCGTCCATGGCGGGCCACCACATCCTGGACGTGGCGGAGCTGCTGGTACCGGGGGAGGGCGGGAAGTGGGGGGTGGGGGTGGTGCTTCCGGGGGTGCTGCCGGAGTCAGGCGGGCGGGTGGCCGAGCGGGGGGCCAGGGAGCGGAGCCCCCTGGTTGGGGCGGGGAACTCCGGGCACCCGGACAGCGAGGTGCAGTCATGACAGCGCGCCGTATCGAGGGACTCCTGCTCGGCCTGGCCGCGGGCGACGCCGCCGGCTGGCCGGCCGCACGGCACCGGGCCAGCCGTATGCCCGAGTGGACCCGTCGCCTCACCCGCGAGCTGGACACCTTCGCCGAGCAGAACGCCACCACCACCCTTCCGGTACCGATCGCCCTCAACCAACCCCCCGACCCCCTCCGCCTCGGCCCCTCCGACGACGCCGAGTGGGCGGCCTTCGCCGCGGAGGCGGTGCTGCGGGCCGGCGACGACGACGCCCTCGGCGACCTCAGCCGGGAGCGCCGTACCCGCGCAGCAATCGACCTCACCTGGACCGCCGTGGCCGCGGAGGTCGCCGCCGCGGCGGAGCGCGCACCCGAGGTGGAGTCCGCCGTGCTCCCGTTGCGCGCCCGCATCTCCGTCCGCTCCGGCCTCGGCAACCTCGCCGCCGGCCTGCGTCCGCCCGCGACCGGCCACGACAACCCGCACTACTTCGACGACGCCGCCTGCGTCCGCGCCTGCGTGCTCGCCGTCGCCCACCCCGGCGACCCCGAACGCGCCGCCGCGCTCGCCGAGTTCGACGCCCGCTACACCCAGGACGGCGACGGCGTGCACGGCGCCCGTGCCATGGCCGCGGCCCTCGCGCTCGCCCTCGCCGACGCCGGGACGGACACCTGCGTGACCGCCGCACTCGCCGAACTCCCGCCCGACACCGAGATCGGCCGCAACGCCCGCCACGCGCTCGCCCTCGCCGAGGACGGCGATTCCGCCTTCGCCCTCGTCCCGCCCCTGGAGCACCAGATCGTCGACCACGTCTACAGCTACGGCATCGCCGCCGCCGAGACCGTCCCGGTCGCCCTCGCCCTGACCACCGCCGCCCGCGGCCGTATCGCCGAAGCCGTGCCCGCCGCCGCCTGCCTGTCCCGGGTCGCCGACTCGGCCCCGGCCCTCGCGGGCGCCCTCACCGGAGCCCTCGGGGGTGGCGCGGCCGTGCCGGAGACCTGGCGGGACGCCTGCCGCACCCTGTCCGGCTGCGTCCTGCCCCGTCTCAGCGGCACCGACCTGGTGGAACTCGCCGGACTCCTGGAAGCCGCGCAACCGGCCCGCCCAGGAGGATGATTCGGGGCATGACGCCCATGGAGTCCAAAGGACTCAAAGAAGACGAAAGCAGCCCACCATGCCCCCCCGGTCTGGACGACCGGATCACCGGCGCCCTCGTCGGAGCCGCCGTCGGCGACGCCCTCGGCGGCCCGGTCGAGGGGTACTCCCCCGACCAGATCGCCGAGCGCCACAGCGGCCGCGTCCACGGCGTCGTCGGCCCCTGGCACGGCGACGACTGGCGCACCGCCCGCCCCATCGCGCCCTACCACAAGGGCGACGGCCACGTCACCGACGACACCCTGATGACGCATGCACTGATCCGGGTGTACGCCCGCGTCCGCGACCACCTCGACGCGTACGCGATCGCCGACCACCTGGTCCCGGACCTGATGACGAACCCGCGCTGGATCCCGGAGCTGGAGACCGAGGCCCTGCCGCTGCACCGCCTCTTCCTCGCCGAGAAATGGCTCGTGGCCCGGCTGGCCTACGGTCACGCCGACCCCCGGGAGGCCGGCGTCGGCAACATCGTCAACTGCGGCGCGGCGATGTACACGGCCCCCGTCGGTCTGGTCAACGCCGCCAACCCGGCCGCCGCCTATGCCGAGGCACTGGACATCGCCGGTGCGCACCAGTCGTCGTACGGCCGTGAGGCGGCCGGTGTCCTCGCCGCGGCCGTCGCCGCCGCCGCGACCCCGGGCGCGACCCCGGACTCGGTCGTCACCGCCTGTCTGTCCCTGGCGAAGGACGGCACGCGCGAGGCGATCGAGAAGGTCTGCGAAGTGGCCCGCGGCCACAGGGACTTCGAGTCGGCGCTGGGGCCGCTGCGCGCGGCGGTGGCGCCGTACGACACCGTCGGCCCGGACTACCGCGCCCCCTCCCTGGCCGCCCGCCGTCCCTCCCGGCTGCACGCGATCGAGGAACTGCCCATCGCGCTGGGCATGGTGCTGGTCTCCGGCGGCGACTACCGGCACGCCGTCCTCGGTGCCGTCAACTACGGCCGCGACTGCGACTCGATCGCCACGATGGCCGGTGCCCTCGCGGGCGCCCTGGGCTCGCCCGTCCCGGAGGACTGGGCGAAGACGGTGGCGGAGGCCAGCCGGCTGGACCTGTGGGAGCCGGCCCGCACGCTGGCCGGGGTCGCGCGGGAGGTCTTCGAACGGGACGTGCGCCGGCGGCGCGCGCACGAGCGGGCGTTCATCGCCCTCGGAGGCTCCGCATGCTCCGACTGACCTGGGTCCAGCCGGAGGACCTGCTCGGCCACGAGCTGCGCCAGGCCCGCCTGGACGGGCGGGAGCCGTCGGCGATCGAGGCACGGTGGCGAGCGGCGGGCGGCCCGGACGCGCCGCCCCGGGCGGGCGCGTCCGCCCACGGCGTCTCGCGGTATCTGCGCCTCCTGGCCGAAGACCTCCTGGACGAACTGGCCGACCTTCCCAGCGGCTTGTCCCACGACGAGCCGACCGACCTGGCCCGCATCAAGTCCCTGTGCCCCAACTGGCCGGACCCGCCGGCGCGGGCGAGCGAAACCCACCCCCGGCCGGCCCCCACCCCGGCCGCCCTCGAAGCCGCCTGGCTCGGCCGGGCCATCGGGTGCCTCCTCGGCAAGCCCGTCGAAAAGCTCCCCCTCGACGGCATCCGTGCCCTCGCCCAGGCCACCGGCAACTGGCCCCTCACCACGTACTTCACGGCCCGCGGCATCCCCGAGGACCTCCTCGCCCAGTACCCCTGGAACCGCCGCTCCGCCCCCACCTCCCTCGCCGAGAACATCGACGGCATGCCGGAGGACGACGACCTCAACTACCCCCTCCTGAACCTTCTGCTCCTCCGTCGTCACGGCAGGACCTTCAGCACCGCCGACGTGGCCCGGCTCTGGCTGGACGAACTCCCGCCCGGCCGCACCTTCACCGCCGAACGCGTCGCCTGCCGCAACCTCCTCACCGGCATCGAGCCCCCGCACACCGCCCGCCACCGCAACCCCTTCCGCGAGTGGATCGGCGCCCTGATCCGCGCCGATGTGCACGGCTGGACCAACCCCGGCGACCCGGGCGCCGCCGCCGGACAGGCGCACCGCGACGCGGTCCTCACCCACACCGCCAACGGCGTCTACGCGGCGATGTTCACGGCCGCCGTCATCGCCACCGCCGCCACCGGAAGCCAGGACGTCCACACCTGTCTGCGCACCGGCCGCCGGGTGATCCCGCCCCGCTCCCGGCTCGCGCGGGCGATCGACCACGCCGTCCGACTGGCCGAGTCCCACGAGGACTTCGACGACGTCGTCGACGAGCTCCACGCCCGCTACTCCCCCGCCCACCACTGGGTGCACGCCATCCCCAACACCGCCCTGATCGCCGCCGCCCTCACCCACGCTGACGGCGACTTCACCGGCTCCGTCTGCCGTGCGGTCTCGGGGGGCCTGGACACCGATTCCGCCGGCGCCACGGCCGGCAGCATCGCGGGACTGCTCGCGGGCGACCCCGCCGCGCTCCCCGACCGCTGGCGGGCCCCGCTGAAGAACCGGCTCGCCACCACTGTCGCCGACTTCGACGGCACCGGCTTCGACACCCTCGCCCATCTCACCCACCTGGAGGCGACCCGCCCATGACCCACATCGTCGTCCTCGGCAGCACGAACATGGACCTCGTCACCTATGTCGCGAAGGCGCCGCAGCGCGGCGAGACCGTGACGGGGCGCGAGTTCCACACCATCCCCGGCGGCAAGGGGTCCAACCAGGCGATCGCCGCGGCCCGCGCCGGCGCCACCGTCTCGATGATCGGCGCGGTCGGCAACGACGCCTTCGGGCTGCGGCTGCGCGACATCCTCGAACACTCCGGCGTGGACACCGACTCTCTGCGCACGGTCGAGGGACCGTCCGGCACCGCGCACATCGTGGTGGACGACGAGGGCGCCAACTCCATCGTCGTCATCCCCGGCGCGAACGGCACCGTCGACCACCTCTCCCCCGGCGACGAGGGAGTGATCGCCTCCGCCGACGCCCTGCTGCTGCAGCTGGAGATCCCGCTGCGCGCGGTCGTGGCGGGTGCGCAGGCGGCGCGCCGACACGGGGTCCGTACGGTGCTCACCCCGTCCCCCGCCCAGCCGCTGCCGCCCGAACTCCTCGCCGCGACCGACCTGTTGGTGCCCAACGAGTACGAGGCGGTCACCCTCACCGGCCGCACCGACCCGCGCGAGGCCGCCGCCGCCCTGCTGGACCTGGTGCCGGAGGTGGCCGTCACCCTGGGCGCCACCGGCAGCCTGTATCTGGCCCGGGGCACCGAGCCGCTCGTGACGCCGGCGCCGAAGGTGACCGCCGTCGACTCCACGGGCGCCGGTGACACCTTCGTCGGCGCGCTCGCGGTGGCCCTCGCCGAGGAGAAACCGGTACAGGAGGCCCTGTCCTGGGCTGCGGCCGCCGCGGCGATCTCCGTCCAGCGGGCCGGGGCGTCGGTGTCGATGCCGTACCGCCCGGAGATCGACGCCCAGTTCACGGCGTGAGGTACGACGACGCATGAGTACGACGAATCCCCCGCCCCTGTCCGGTCTGCGGGTGCTGGACCTGGCGACCCTGTTCGCGGGCCCCATGGCCGCCACGCTGCTCGGCGACTTCGGCGCCGAGGTGATCAAGGTCGAGCATCCGGAGCGGCCCGACCCCTCCCGCGGGCACGGCCCGGCCAAGCACGGCGTCGGCCTGTGGTGGAAGGTGCTCGGCCGCAACAAGCGGACCATCACCCTGGACCTGTCCACGCCCGGCGGCCGTGCCACCCTGCTCCGGCTCGCCGCCACCGCCGACGTCGTGATCGAGAACTTCCGCCCGGGCACCCTGGAGAAGTGGGATCTGGGCTGGGCGGAACTGGCGGCCGCCAACCCCCGGCTGGTCCTCGCCCGGGTGACGGCCTTCGGGCAGTTCGGGCCGTACGCGCACCGTCCCGGCTTCGGCACCCTCGCCGAGGCGATGAGCGGCTTCGCCGCGATCACCGGCGAGCCGGACGCGCCGCCCACGCTCCCGCCCTTCGGGCTCGCCGACTCGGTCGCGGGCCTGGCGACCGCCTACGCCGTGCTCACCGCGCTGTCCGCACGGGAGCGCACCGGCGCCGGGCAGGTCGTCGACATGGCGATCATCGAGCCGATCCTGTCGGTCCTCGGCCCCCATCTCACCTGGTACGACCAGCTCGGCCATGTCCAGGAACGCACCGGCAACCGGTCCGCGAACAACGCCCCGCGCAACACCTACCGCACCGCCGACGGCCACTGGGTCGCCGTCTCCACCTCCGCGCAGTCGGTCGCGGAGCGGGTGCTGCGCCTGGTGGGCCGCCCGGAGCTGACCGAGGAACCGTGGTTCGCCACCGGCGCGGACCGCGCCGCGCACGCCGACGTCCTGGACCAGGCGGTCGGCTCCTGGATCGCCGCCCGCACCCGCGCCGAGGTCCTCGCGGCCTTCGAGAAGGCTCAGGCGGCCGTGGCCCCCGTCCAGGACGTCCGGGACGTCCTGGCCGACCCCCAGTACCAGGCGCTGCGCACGGTCACCACCGTCGACGACCCCGAGCTGGGCCCGCTGCGCATGCAGAACGTCCTCTTCCGGCTCTCCGCGACGCCCGGCGCGATCCGCTGGGCCGGCCGCCCGCACGGCGCGGACACCGAGGCCGTGCTCACCGAGCTGGGCCTCACCCCCGCCGAGCTGCGCGCCCTGCGCGAGGAGGGCGCCCTGTGACCCCGCACCCGCTCACCTGGCTCTACGTCCCCGGCGACCGCCCGCCCGTGGTGGCCAAGGCGCTGGCCGCGGGCGCCGACGTGGTGGTGATCGACCTGGAGGACGCGGTCGCCCGGGACCGCAAGGAGCACGCCCGTGCGGCCACGGCCGAGCTGCTCACCGACCCCCAGCCGGTCCCGGTCCACGTCCGGGTCAACGCCTCGGACAGCCCCTGGGCCGCGGCCGATCTGGCGGCCCTCGCCGCGCTTCCCGGCCTGGCGGCCCTGCGGCTCCCGAAGGTGACCGGTCCGGCCGAGATCAGGCAGGTCGCCGCCGCCACCCCTGTGCCGCTGTACGCGCTGCTGGAGTCGGCCCTCGGCATCGAGCACGCGCACGCCATCGCCACCGCCCACCCCGCCCTGCGGGGCATCGCCCTCGGCGAGGCGGATCTGCGGGCCGACCTGGGGGTACGGTCCGACGCGGGCCTCGACTGGCCGCGCTCCCGGGTGATCGTCGCCGCCCGCGCGGCCGGCCTCGCCCCACCCCCGCAGTCGGTCCACCCCGACATCCGCGATCTGGACGGCCTCGCCGCCTCCTGCGCCCATGGCCGCTCCCTCGGCTTCCTGGGCCGCGCGGCCATCCATCCCCGGCAGCTCCCGGTGATCGAACGGGCCTACCTGCCCACCCCGGCGGAGATCGAACACGCGGAGACGGTCCTGAAGGCAGCCGCGACGAAAGAGGGCGCCCAGGCCCTCCCGGACGGCAGATTCATCGACGCGGCGGTGGTGGCGATGGCCCACCGCACCCTGTCCCTGGCGGCGAGAGCCTGACCTTTCTCCCCCGCCCGCACGCGCCGAGGGCGCCCGGAACGAACTCCGGGCGCCCTCGGCGTCGTAAGACCAGCGGTCAGCTCTTCTTGGTCGCCGACTCGGCCTCGCCCTTCGCCTCCGCGGCCTCCGCGGCTTCCACGGCCTCCGGCTCGGCATTGTCCTCGGGCTTGTCCTCGGGCTTGTCCTCAGCCTTGTCCTCGGCCTCGTCGGCAGCTTCCGTACCGTCGGCCGGACCCTCGGCGACACCGGGCTCGACCACCGCTTCCCTGCCCGGCCGCTTCTTGGACGACACCACGATGTACGTCACCGCCAGCAGGAACACGATCAGCGCGGTCCAGTCGTTCAGGCGGAGGCCCAGGATGTGGTGCGCGTCGTCCACGCGCATGTACTCGATCCAGCCGCGGCCCACGCAGTAGGCCGCGACGTAGAGGGCGAAGGCGCGGCCATGGCCGAGCGTGAAGCGGCGGTCGGCCCAGATGACCAGGAGAGCCACGCCGATGCACCACAGCGACTCGTACAGGAAGGTCGGGTGGTAGTAACCCGGCACCCGGCCGCCCTCGGAGGAGGTGATGTGCAGGGCCCAGGGAACATGCGTCTCACGGCCGTACAGCTCCTGGTTGAACCAGTTGCCCCAGCGGCCGATGGCCTGCGCGAACGCGATGCCGGGGGCGACGGCGTCGGCGTACGCCGGCATCGGGATGCCCCGGCGCCGCGCGCCGATCCACGCGCCGAGCGCGCCGAGCGCGATCGCGCCCCAGATACCCAGGCCGCCCTGCCACACCTTGAAGGCGTCCACCCAGTCACGGCCCGGGCTGAAGTACAGCTCGTAGTCCGTGATCACGTGGTAGAGCCGGCCGCCGACCAGACCGAACGGCACAGCCCAGACCGCGATGTCGGCGACGGTACCGGCCCGCCCGCCGCGGGCGATCCAGCGCTTGTTGCCGAGCCAGACGGCGACGAAGACGCCGATGATGATGCAGAAGGCGTAGCCGCGCAGCGGGATGGGGCCGAGATACAGCACCCCGCGCGACGGGCTGGGAATGTAGGCAAGTTCCATGGCAAGTCCGACGCTACCGTGCCGGGCCGTGGTGACGGCAAGCAGCCCGGCTACGGGTCCATAACGGGGGCGTGAGAAAACGGGCGGCGGAAGCAAGATCCTTACCGACGGTTGGCCGCCTCCACCATCTGCTTGAGCTTGGCCGGGGTCATGCCCTGCTGCGGGTAGATGCTCTTGCCGTCGAGCAGGACCGTGGGCGTGGAGTTGAGACCGCTGGTCTGGAAGGCCTTGTGGGACTTGTTGACCCAGCTGTCGTGGGTGCCGTCCTTGACGCACTTCTGGAACGCGGGGGTGTCCAGGCCACCGACCTTGCCGGCCAGGTCGATCAGCTTGGCGTTGTCCGCGAACGCGTCGTCGGTCTCCTTGGGCTGGTTCGCGTACAGCACGTCGTGGTAATCGCGGAACTTTCCGGCGTCCTGGGCGCAGGCCGCGGCGTTGGCGCCGCGCAGGGAGCCGGTGCCGCCGAGGTTGCCGTCGATCAGCCGGACCAGGTGGTACTCGATTCTGAGCTTGCCGGAGTCGGCCAGTTCGTGGAGCGTCGGGCGGTAGGCGGTCTCGAAGGCCTGGCAGGCCGGGCAGCGGACGTCCTCCCAGACGGTGAGCGTCGACTTGGCGCCGTCCTTGCCGACCGGGACGGCAAGGCTGTCCTTGCCCTGCGCGCCCGAGGGCGCCACGACCGGGCCCGCCTTCTCGCTGCTCTTGTTCTTGCCGGCGTTCGCGGCGAGCACGCCGATCACCGCCGCGAGGCCGAGGACGCAGACGATGCTCACGCCCACGATCAGCGTGCGCCTCCGCTTCTCCGCGGCCTTCTGCTTCTCACGCTCGACCGCCAGCCGCTCCCGGGCGGTGCGCTTTCCGTCACGGTTCTTCTCGCTCACACCCCCAGAACGAACCGGGGAGGCGCAGCGCGCCTCCCCGGTCCCAGGTCCACCCGTTCGGGTGAGCGAATGTTCTGACGGGGGTGTTCTGATAGGGAAAGTGACCTGCGGTTACGCCTCTCCGCGCACGCCCTTCGCCAGCTCCCCGGCCAGCTCGCGGACCCCCTCCAGGCCCGCCGCGTGGTCGGGGGCGTCCAGCATCCGCTTCACGAAGGCCGAGCCGACGATGACGCCGTCGGCGAAGCCGGCGACCTCGGCGGCCTGAGCGCCGTTGGAGACGCCGAGCCCGACGCAGACGGGCAGCCCGGTGCCGGTGGCGCGGGTGCGCTCGACCAGGTTCTGGGCCTGCGCGCCGACGGATTCGCGGGTGCCGGTGACGCCCATCAGCGAGGCCGCGTAGACGAAGCCGCTGCCCGCCGCGGTGATCTGGGCGAGCCGCTCGTCCTTGCTGCTCGGCGCCACGACGAACACGGTCGCGAGGCCGTGCTTCTCGGCGTGCTCCCGCCACAGCGCCGACTCCTGGACGGGCAGGTCGGGCAGGATGCAGCCCGCGCCGCCCGCCTCGGCCAGCTCGGCGGTGAACCGCTCGACGCCGTAGCGGTCGATGGGGTTCCAGTAGGTCATGACGAGCACCGGCTTCCCGGTGGCCTCATACGCCTCACGGACCGTGCGCATGACGTCGGCGATCTTGACGCCGCCGCGCAGGGCGATGTCGTCGGCGGTCTGGATGACCGGGCCGTCGAGGACGGGGTCGCTGTGCGGCAGTCCCACCTCCACCACGTCCGCCCCGCCGCCGAAGACGGCCTTGATCGCCTCGATGCCGCCGTCCACGGTCGGGAACCCGGCCGGGAGGTAGGCGATGAGCGCGGACCGGCCCTCGGCCTTGGCGGCGGCCAGGGTGTCCGACAGCAGCTGGATCTTCCCGCTCACTTGGCGTCCCCCTCGATCTCGGCGGTGTCGGCTTCGTCGGCGGCCACCTCGGCGTCGGTGTCGTACAGGCCGAAGTAGCGGGCGGCGGTGTCCATGTCCTTGTCGCCGCGGCCGGACAGGTTGACGACGATCAGGCCGTCCTTGCCCAACTCCCTGCCGACCTCCAGGGCGCCGGCGAGGGCGTGGGCGCTCTCGATGGCCGGGATGATGCCCTCGGTGCGGGACAGCAGACGCAGCGCCTGCATGGCCGCGTCATCGGTGATCGCGCGGTACTCGCCGCGGCCGGAGTCCTTGAGGTAGGAGTGCTCCGGGCCGATGCCCGGGTAGTCCAGACCGGCCGAGATGGAGTACGGCTCGGTGATCTGGCCCTCGTCGTCCTGCAGGACGTACGAGCGGGAACCGTGCAGGATGCCCGGCTCGCCGGCGGTCAGGGTGGCCGCGTGCTCACCGGTCTCGATGCCGTGCCCGGCCGGTTCGCAGCCGATGAGCCGGACCCCCTCGTCGGGGATGAAGGCGTGGAAGAGGCCGATGGCGTTGGAGCCGCCGCCGACGCACGCGATCGCGGCGTCGGGCAGGCGCCCGGCGCGCTCCAGGAGCTGGCGGCGGGCCTCCACGCCGATCACTCGGTGGAAGTCGCGGACCATGGCCGGGAAGGGGTGCGGGCCGGCGACCGTACCGAACAGGTAGTGGGTGTGGTCGACGTTCGCCACCCAGTCGCGGAACGCCTCGTTGATGGCGTCCTTGAGCGTGCGGCTGCCGGACTTCACCGCGACGACCTCGGCGCCGAGCATGCGCATGCGGGCCACGTTCAGGGCCTGGCGCCTGGTGTCGACCTCGCCCATGTAGATGGTGCAGTCGAGGCCGAACAGGGCGCAGGCGGTCGCGGTCGCGACGCCGTGCTGGCCGGCCCCGGTCTCCGCGATCACGCGCGTCTTGCCCATCCGCTTGGTCAGCAGCGCCTGACCGAGGACGTTGTTGATCTTGTGGGAGCCGGTGTGGTTGAGGTCCTCGCGCTTGAGGAACACGCGAGCGCCACCCGCTTCCGCGGCAAAACGCGGGACCTCGGTGAGGGAGCTGGGGCGGCCGGTGTAGTTGACCATCAGGTCGTCGAGTTCCCGGGCGAACTCGGGGTCGTGCTTGGCCTTGTCGTACTCCACGGCGACCTCGTCCACGGCGGCGACGAGGGCCTCCGGGATGAACTTGCCGCCGAACGCGCCGAAGTAGCCTTCGGCGCTGGGGACTTGACCCTGTGGATCAGGGAAGAAAAAGTTGCTGGGCATGCCGAAACCTCACGGTGAGTGCGTGTGAAAAGACACTATTCGCCGTGGGGGCGGGGATTTGTCCTTTGACTGCGGGCCGTCAGTGGCTTGTCGCGCCCGCGCGGCGGTAGCCGCAAATCAAACAGAGCCCCGCGCCCCTTGGGTTGGCTGCTGCCATCGCATGCCGTTGACCTGCCCGGGCTCATCGCCGATGACGTACCGCACCCTGCGGCCGTGGACGCGCCTCGCCGGGGCGCGGCAGCCCCTTGGGCGGCAGCCGCGCGCCAGGCGGGCGTACCGGTCGACGGTCGTCACGGTGAGAGTCATCGGGGTCAGCCTACCGAATGATCAGCTCCGGCCGTGCCGCAGCGCGGGGTGCTCCCCCGCGGCGACCAGGTCGGCGACGGCGGTCTTGGGGTCGCGCCCGGTGACCAGGGACTCGCCGACCAGGACCGCGTCGGCGCCGGCGTTGGCGTAGGCGATCAGGTCGTGCGGGCCACGGACACCGGATTCGGCGACCTTGACGATGTGGTCGGGGATCTCCGGCGCGACCCGCTCGAACGTGCCGCGGTCCACCTCAAGGGTCTTGAGGTTGCGCGCGTTGACGCCGATGACCTTGGCGCCCGCGTCCACGGCCCGCTCGACCTCGTCCTCGTCGTGCACCTCGACGAGCGGGGTGAGCCCGATCGACACCGCGCGCTCGATCAGCGACTCCAGGGCCGGCTGGTCCAGGGCGGCCACGATCAGCAGGGCGAGGTCGGCGCCGTACGCCCGGGCCTCCCACAGCTGGTACGACGTGACGATGAAGTCCTTGCGGAGCACCGGGATGTCCACGCGCGCGCGGACGGCCTCCAGGTCGGCCAGCGAGCCGCCGAAGCGGCGCTGTTCGGTGAGGACGGAGATGACGGCCGCGCCGCCCGCCTCGTAGTCCGCGGCGAGCCCGGCCGGGTCGGCGATCGCCGCCAACGCGCCCTTGGAGGGGCTGGAGCGCTTGACCTCGCAGATCACCTTGACGCCGTCGCCCTTGAGCGCGGCCACCCCGTCCTTGGCGGCGGGAGCCTTGGCCGCGCGCTCCTTGAGCTCGTCGAGGCTGACGCGTGCCTGCCGCTCCGCGAGGTCGGCACGGACTCCGTCGATGATCTCGTCGAGCACACTCACGCGAGCGGCCCCCTTTCAGACGGTGGTTCCTTCAGGTTTTGAAAACCCGTGGTCATTGCGATGGTATCCGCAGGAGCGCGGAGCCCTCGCATCCGGTGGACGCCGGTCCCACTACCTGGACCTCCACTATGTGATCAAGGGTGCAGCCAGCCGCCCGAGGGCAGGTTCCGGACAGCCGTGAACACCAGCAGCAGCGCACCGAGCGCCCACAGGTGCGCCGGCCGCGGATCGAGCCGCACCGGCCGGCCGCGCACGGCGTGCACCACCCATACGGTCCACAGCACCGCGAAGCCCAGGTAGGCGGCCACGCCCAGCGCGTTGTCCCGCAGCGCGGTGAGCAGGTCGCCGTGGACGAAGGCGTGGGCGCTGCGCAGTCCGCCGCAGCCGGGGCAGTACAGGCCGGTGATCCGGTACAGCGGGCAGACCGGGTAGTGGCCGGGCTCGTTCGGGTCGACGGCGCCCACGTAGGCGAAGGCCCCGGCGACGGCCGCGAGGAGCCCCGCCGGGACGGCGAGGCGCCGCCACACCGGGCCGGCGGGCGCGGTACGGGCGACGAGCGGGAACGGACGGCTCTCGGCGTTCACCCGATCATTGTCCTCCGCGGTCCGGCGGCACGCGCGTCCGGCCACCGGAATCCCCTGGACACCGCGAGGGGCGGCCCGCACCCTCCGCGGGTGCCGGGCCGCCCCTCGGGGATGCGGTGTCCGGGCTTCAGCTCTCCGCGCCGGCCGGCTCACGGGTCGCGAGGGGGGCACCGCTCAGCTGGAGAGGGACCTGCTTCTGGCCCATGCCCATGGCGCGCATGATGCCGCCGACCACCGCGCCGCCGAGGATCAGCACCATGCCGGCCCAGAAGCCGACCGGCTGGGCCATCACCATGAAGGCGCCCGCGACGCAGAAACCGATGAAGGAAATGATGACACCGGTCCAGGCGGCCGGGGTGTGACCGTGGCCGTGGCTGCTGCCCGCCATGTCTGTGCTCCTCGTTGCTGTGTACGTGTCCCAGAAGAGCGGCGTACGTGTCGTACGGCTCCGAGCCCGACCGTCACTGTCCGAGCCGGACGCTCGTCGTCCATTGTCCCGTACGCGCGCCCGTGCCGGACGCGGGGGTGGCGTCTGGTTCGCCACACCCGGGCCCTCGGTTCAGGTCCCGGTGGGGTCCTCTCCCCGGTCCAGGGCCTTCCAGATCTCCTCGGGCCGTTCCGGGTCGACCGGGCGGGCCTTGCGGCGCGGGCGGTCGGTGCCGCGCTCGTAGCGGCCGGACATGGCGGGCCACAGGTTGCCGTAGCGCAGCGCCAGCAGGCCGGCCAGCAGGATCAGCAGTCCGCCGGCGGCCGCGACGTAGGGCCAGCCGGTGTGGCTGAGCGCGGCGACGGTGGCCGAGGTGTCGCCGCTCGCCTGTGCGGCCTTCTCGTCCAGCGCCGAGCTGTCGGAGGCGGACACGAGCGCGGCGGCCATGATGCCGGCGCCGGACAGCGCGAGCAGCCCGGCGACGACCAGCCGGCCGGCCCTGCGGACGGCGAAGACGGCGACGAGCGCGGCGAGGCCCACTATGGCGAGGGCCGCGGGGACGCCCGTGATGTCGCTGCCCTTGGCGGTCAGCGGGAACGCGCCGCCGGCCACCGTCGCGGTGCCCTCGGCCCAGCGCTGCCGGGTGGCGAGCAGCGCCACGGCCGCGCCGAGCGCACCGCACAGGAGGGCCACGGCGAGGCTCCGCCGGCCGGAGCGGACGGGCTCGGCGGCTTCGGTACGAGGGTGAGGAACAGCAGTCACGCACTCCACTATCGCCTGAACCCCGTGCGAACCGTCACCCGGGTCCGTCAAGCCATGGGTGGGTCGAGTTTCGGCCATGATCCGCTCACGAACCGCACATGAACGTCCCAGGAACCGCAAAGGAACGTTCGCAGTTCAACATCCATCTTGTTGACGTGGCCCCGCCATCCGTACGTTCTGCGCCACCGCGGCACGACACCACACGCCGTGGTGGCACTCGCGCACCCCCCACAGCCCTTCCCGGTTCACCCACCTCGCGGAGGACGTACGTTGCGCAGAACCGCTTCCCTCACCGCCGTGGCCACACTCGCCACGGCCGCCCTCGCCCTGGCCGCCCCGGTCGGCCAGGCCGCCCAGGCCACCGCCTCCTCGTCCCACGGCGTCGCCGTCGCGCATGCCTGCGGCGCCCCGACGCAGAAGGGCGAGATGGCCTGCAACGCCCTCAAGGTCACCTCGGGCACCCCGAAGTCGGCGCACGCCGAGAGCGATCAGACCGCGGCCGCCGCGCCCTCCGGCTACGGCCCGGCCTCGCTGCAGGCGGCGTACAACCTGCCCTCCGCGAGCGGCGGTTCGGGACAGACGGTGGCGATCGTCGACGCCTACGACGACCCGAACGCCGAGTCCGACCTCGCCGTCTACCGCTCCCAGTACGGCCTGTCCGCCTGCACGACCGCCAACGGCTGCTTCAAGAAGGTGGACCAGAACGGCGGCACCAAGTACCCGCGCGGCAACTCCGGCTGGGCCGAGGAGATCTCCCTCGACCTCGACATGGTCAGCGCGGCCTGCCCGAACTGCAAGATCCTGCTGGTGGAGGCGAGTTCCTCCAGCATGACCAACCTGGGTACGGGCGTGAACACCGCGGTCCGGCTGGGCGCGAAGTTCGTCTCCAACAGCTACGGCGGCTCCGAGTCCGCCAGCGACGCGACCTACGACTCCTCCTACTTCAACCACCCGGGTGTCGCCATCACCGTCTCCTCCGGTGACAACGGCTACGGCGTCGAGTACCCGGCGGCCTCGAAGTACGTGACGGCGGTGGGCGGCACGTCCCTGAACACGGCCTCCAACTCGCGCGGCTGGACGGACACGGTGTGGAGCGGGGCCGGCTCCGGCTGCTCCGCGTACGACGCCAAGCCCAGCTGGCAGAAGGACTCCGGCTGTGCGAACCGCACGGTCGCGGACGTCTCGGCGGTCGCCGACCCCAACACCGGTGTCGCGGTGTACGACACCTACGGGCAGGGCAGCGGCTGGATGGTCTTCGGCGGCACCAGCGCCTCCTCCCCGCTGATCGCGGCGACCTACGCGCTGGCCGGCGCCCCGTCCGCCGGCTCCTACCCGGCGTCCTTCCCGTACGCGCACACCTCGGCGCTGAACGACGTCACCAGCGGCTCCAACGGCAGCTGCGGCGGCTCGTACCTGTGCACCGGCACCACCGGGTACGACGGGCCGACCGGGCTCGGCACCCCGAACGGCACCGCCGCGTTCACCGGCTGAACTCCCCTATGAGTTGAGCCTGTTGGCCGTGTGCACCGCGCGGAGGACCGCCGCCGCCTTGTTGCGGCACTCCTGGTCCTCCGCCACCGGGTCGGAGTCGGCGACGATGCCGGCTCCGGCCTGCACGTATGCCGTGCCGTCCCGCAGCAGGGCGGTGCGGATGGCGATCGCGGTGTCGGAGTCGCCCGCGAAGTCCAGATAGCCGACGCAGCCGCCGTACAGGCCGCGCCGGGACGGCTCCAGTTCGTCGATGATCTGCATCGCGCGGGGCTTGGGGGCGCCGGAGAGGGTGCCCGCCGGGAAGCACGCGGTGAGCACGTCGAAGGCCGTGCGGCCCTCGGCCACCCTGCCGGTGACGGTCGAGACGATGTGCATGACGTGCGAGTAGCGCTCGATGGACATGAAGTCGACCACCTCGACGGAGCCGGGCTCGCAGACCCGGCCGAGGTCGTTGCGCCCGAGGTCGACGAGCATCAGGTGCTCGGCGCGCTCCTTGGGGTCGGCCATCAGCTCCTCGGCGAGGGCCTGGTCCTGCTGCGGGGTGGTCCCGCGGGGCCGGGTGCCGGCGATGGGGTGGACCATCGCGCGTCCGTCCTCGACCTTCACCAGCGCCTCGGGGGACGAGCCGACGACGTCGAAGCCCTCGAAGCGGAACAGGTACATGTACGGGGAGGGGTTCGTGGCCCGCAGCACCCGGTAGACGTCGAGGGCGCTCGCGCTGCACGGGGTCTCGAAGCGCTGGGAGGGCACGACCTGGAAGGCCTCGCCCGCGCGGATGCGCTCCTTGACGTCCTCGACGGCCACCTGGAAGTCGGGGCCGCCCCACAGCGCGGTGTACTCGGGCAGTTCGGAGGGCGGCAGCACGGCAGGGGGCTGGGCGACCGCGCGCGTGAGGTCGGCCTCCATGGCGTCGAGCCGGGCCACCGCGTCGGCGTAGGCCTCGTCCACACCGGTGTCGAGGTCGTTGTGGTTGATCGCGTTGGCGATCAGCAGGACCGAGCCCTCCCAGTGGTCCATGACGGCGAGGTCGCTGGTCAGAAGCATGGTCAGCTCGGGCAGCTTCAGGTCGTCGCGCTCGCCGGGGCCGATCTTCTCCAGGCGGCGGACGATGTCGTAGCCCAGATAGCCGACCATGCCTCCGGTGAAGGGCGGCAGTCCTTCCTGCTGCGGGGTGTGCAGGGCCTGGATCGTGGCGCGCAGGGCCTTCAGGGGGTCGCCGTCCGTGGGCACGCCGACCGGCGGCGTGCCGAGCCAGTGCGCCTGTCCGTCGCGCTCCGTCAGCGTCCCGGCGGACCGGACGCCGACGAAGGAGTACCGGGACCAGGAGCGGCCGTTCTCCGCGGACTCCAGCAGGAAGGTGCCGGGGCGCTCGGCGGCCAGTTTGCGGTACAGCGCGACCGGGGTGTCGCCGTCGGCGAGGAGCTTGCGCGTCACGGGGATGACGCGCCGGTCGGTGGCGAGCTTGCGGAAGGTCTCGAGGTCCATGGCGGCCGACCTTACTGATCAGATGCCGGAGCGGCGGAATCGGCGTCCTTGAGGAGCACGTCCTCGTCGAAGCAGGTGCGCGCCCCGGTGTGGCAGGCCGCGCCCACCTGGTCGACCTTGACCAGGACGGTGTCGGCGTCGCAGTCCAGCGCGACCGACTTCACCCACTGGACGTGACCCGAGGTGTCGCCCTTGACCCAGTACTCGCGGCGGCTGCGGGACCAGTAGGTGCAGCGGCCGGTGGTCAGGGTGCGATGCAGCGCCTCGTCGTCCATCCAGCCGAGCATGAGCACCTCACCGGTGTCGTACTGCTGGGCAATGGCGGGCAGGAGACCGTCCGCGCTGCGCTTGAGGCGGGCGGCGATCTCCGGGTCGAGGCTGCTGGGCCGGGGAGTCCCGGTCGTACTGGTCATGGATGCCATTGTGCCGCGCGGGTACGACAACGCCGGTGCCGTGTCCACTGCGCGGACCGAGCACCTGGTCGTAGGCTGACTCCATGTCGACCTTCGCCAAGCGTGAACGGCTCCTGCTCGCGGACCTCTTGGAAACCGTTGGTCCGGACGCCGACACCCTCTGCGAGGGCTGGCGGACCCGGGACCTGGCCGCGCATGTCGTCGTGCGCGAGCGCCGCCCGGACGCGGCCGGGGGCACGCTGATCAAGCAGCTCGCGCCGCGCCTGGAGAAGGTGATGGCCGAGTACGCCGCGAAGCCGTACGAGGAGCTGATCCAGCTGATCCGTACCGGCCCGCCGCGCTTCTCCCCCTTCCAGCTCAAGCAGGTCGACGAGGCGGCCAACATCGTCGAGTTCTACGTCCACACCGAGGACGTCCGCAGGGCCCAGCCGGACTGGAGCCCGCGCGAGCTGGACCCCGTCTTCCAGGACGCCCTGTGGTCCCGGCTGGAGCGCACCGCGCGGCTGGTGGCCCGGGGTGTGCCGACGGGCCTGGTGCTGCGCCGCCCGGACGGGCAGACCGCCGTGGCACACCGGGGCGCGCCGGTGGTCACGGTGACCGGCGAGCCGTCGGAGCTGCTGATGTTCGTGTTCGGGCGGCAGAACGCGGCCGAGGTGGAGGTCGAGGGCGAGACGGACGCGATCACCAAGCTGACCGAGTCCAGGCAGCTGGGCATCTGAGCGTCTTCAAGGAGTTCAGCCCGGGAGTTCCGCGCGGCGCAGGGACGGTACGGCGAGGGCGACGACCCCGCCCAGGGCGCAGACGCCGGCGCTGACGGCGTAGACCGGCCCGAGCCCGAAGGCGCCGATCGCGGCCGCCGCGAGCGGCATGGACAGCGGGGTGAGGCCGAGGCTGATCATGCTGGAGACGGCGGTGACCCGGCCCAGATGGGCGGGGTCGGCATGGGTCTGCAGCAGGGCCCCGCACAGGGCGCCGCTGAGCCCGGTGAGCAGGCCGACGAGCAGGGCCGTACCGACGGCCGCGGCCAGGGTGGGTACGAACGCGAGGGCGCCGACGGCCACGGCCCCCACGGCACACGCCCACCCGGTGACCAGCCCGGCGCGCGGCAGCCGCCCCCGGACCGCCAGCAGCAGCGAGGCCGCTCCCGCGCCGGTCCCGAATCCGGCCAGCACCCAGCCCATGCCGGAGGCACCCCAGCCGCGCCGCTCGGCGAGCAGGGTCAGCCCGACGTTCAGCGGGCCGACGAAACCGAGGTCGCCGAGGGCGATGGCCAGCATCAGCGGGGCGAGGACGCGGTGGCGGCGGATGTGGCGCAGTCCGGCGCCGAGGTCACCCCAGGCGCTTCCCGACGCCTCGGGCCTGTCGTCCTTCGGCAGGTCCCGTACCCGCACCGAGAGCAGCAGGGGCACCGAGACGGCGATGAGCAGCCCGGCGAGGGCGAACGCGGTCGCGGCTCCGCCGACGGCCACGCCGAGCCCGCCGAGCGGGGCCCCGGCCACGCCGGCGAACCGGATCGCGAGGCCGCGCATCCCCTGGACCCGCGCGAGCTGGCCCTTCTCGGTGAGGCGGGCGGGCAGGGCGCCCACGGCGGGCATGAACACGGCGTCGACCGTGCCGAAGACCAGTGCCAGCACGGCGAGCGGCCACAGTCCCGGGCTGGTGAGGAACAGCAGGGCGGCCACGGCGAGGACGGCCGCGCAGCGCACGGCGTCGCTGCCGATGACGACGAGACGCGGCCCGAACCGGTCGGCGATCACTCCGCCGCCCAGCATCAGTACGGCCCTGGGCAGCGCGCTTGCGGACATCACGAGGCCGGCCTGTGCGGGCGTTCCGGCCTGTACGGCGGCCCAGGACAGGGCGAGGTAGTACACGCTGTCGCCGAGCATCGAGGAGGTGTAGGCGGCGAGCCAGCGCAGGACGTCGGGGTCGCGGTGGGCCTGTGGCGCGGTCGCCGACGGGGTGAGTGTGGCGGTCACGGGAGAGGGGGCCTCTCAGATGCGGAACGGGAAGCCGTACAGGTAGAGCGCCACGTGCTCGCGTCCCTCGGTCTCGCCCGCGGCCTCGGCGGCCCGGCCCCGCTCGTCGAACTTGCGCAGGACCGCATCCAGCTCGTCCTTCAGCGCGGTCAGCTCCGCCGGGGTCAGCCGCATCCAGGACTCGGTGTCCACCGACGCGGTGTTCCACTCGGGCCCCCAGGTGGGGCGTTCGTCCAGGTAGCGGCGGTACTGGTCGGCCCGCTGATCGTGGAAGAGACGCGTGGCCGCGAGGTGTGCGGCGGCCTTTCCCGGCTCTCCCCGGAAGTCCTCGTCCCGGATGCGCACCCCGTCGGACGCCGGCTGCCACCAGCGCTCCCGCCCGTCCGCCGTCTGCGGCTCGGCCTCCTCGATCAGCCCGTGGTCGGCGAGCTTGCGCAGGTGGTAGCTGACCAGGGACACCGCCTCATCGACGTGTTCGGCCAACTGGGAGGCGGTGGCCACCCGCTCCATACACAGCAGCCGGTACAGATGGGCGCGCAACGGGTGCGCGAGGGCCTTGAGCGTGCCCACGTCCGTGATCCGGCGCTCCTGTTCACGAGGCATACCCCGACCCTAGATACGAAAGAAAGGTTGCACAACAGATTTTGCGCAACCTCTCTTTCGTATCTGCCCAAGCCCGGCGCAGCGTCAGCGCACGGGGTGCCCCGCCGCCCGCAGCGTCTCCTTCACCTCGCCGATCCGCAGATCCCCGAAGTGGAACACCGACGCGGCCAGCACGGCGTCCGCGCCCGCCTCGATCGCCGGCGGGAAGTCGGCCAGCCTGCCCGCGCCACCCGAGGCGATCACCGGGACGGTCACGTGCTTGCGCACCGCCGCGATCATCTCCAGGTCGTAGCCGTCCTTGGTGCCGTCCGCGTCCATGGAGTTCAGCAGGATCTCCCCGGCGCCCAGCTCGGCCGCCCGGTGCGCCCATTCGACGGCGTCGATGCCGGTGCCGCGCCGGCCGCCGTGCGTCGTCACCTCGAAGGAACCCGACTCGGAGCGGCGCGCGTCCACCGACAGCACCAGCACCTGGCGGCCGAAGCGCTCCGCGATCTCCCGGATCAGGTCGGGACGCGCGATCGCCGCCGTGTTCACGCCCACCTTGTCGGCGCCCGCCCGCAGCAGCTTGTCCACGTCCTCGGCCGTACGGACGCCGCCGCCGACCGTCAGCGGGATGAACACCTGCTCCGCGGTGCGCCGCACCACGTCGTACGTCGTCTCCCGGTCGCCCGAGGACGCGGTGATGTCCAGGAACGTCAGCTCGTCGGCGCCCTCGGCGTCGTACACCTTGGCCATCTCGACGGGGTCGCCCGCGTCGCGCAGGTTCTGGAAGTTGACGCCCTTGACGACCCGGCCGTTGTCCACGTCCAGGCAGGGGATGACTCGGACCGCCAGGGTCATGACTGCTCAGGCTCCTCTGAATGCTTCAAGTTCCACTTCCACCAGGATGCGCGGATCGACGAACCCCTCGACGACCAGCAGGGTCGACACCGGGCGCACGGAGTCGAACAGCTCCTTGTGCGCCCGGCCGACGGCGTCCACGTCCCGCACATGGGTCAGGTACATCCGCGTACGGATCACGGACCCGATGCCGAGCCCGAACTCGCCGATCGCCTCGATGGCGCTGGTGAACGCCACCTTGGCCTGTTCGTACGGGTCGCCCTCGCCGTACAGGACATCGCCCCGGAAGGACGTCGTGCCGGCGACCAGCACGCGGTCCCCCGCCGCGACGGCACGTGCGAAACCGAAACTCTCTTCCCAGGGACTTCCGCTCTGCACACGCCGCACGGCTTCGGACGTCATGACGACACAGCCTCCAAGGCCTCTTCCAGGGTGAATGCCTTCGCGTACAGGGCCTTCCCGACGATGGAGCCCTCGACACCGAGGGGTACCAGCCCGGCGATGGCGCGCAGGTCGTCCAGGGACGACACGCCGCCGGAGGCCACGACCGGGCGGTCCGTCGCCGCGCACACGTTCTTCAGCAGCTCCAGGTTGGGGCCCTGGAGGGTGCCGTCCTTGGCGATGTCGGTGACGACGTAGCGGGCGCAGCCCTCCTTGTTGAGGCGCTCCAGCGTCTCGTAGAGGTCGCCGCCGTCACGGGTCCAGCCGCGGCCGCGCAGGGTCGTACCGCGCACGTCCAGGCCGACCGCGATCTTGTCACCGTGCTCGGCGATGACCTTGGCGACCCACTCGGGGGTCTCCAGGGCGGCCGTGCCGAGGTTCACCCGGGTGCAGCCGGTGGCCAGGGCGGCGGCCAGCGAGGCGTCGTCGCGGATGCCGCCCGACAGCTCCACCTTGATGTCCATCGCCCCCGCGACCTCGGCGATCAGCTCACGGTTGTCGCCGGTGCCGAAGGCCGCGTCCAGGTCGACCAGGTGCAGCCACTCGGCGCCGGAGCGCTGCCAGGCGAGGGCGGCCTCCAGCGGGGAGCCGTAGGAGGTCTCGGTCCCGGACTCGCCGTGCACGAGGCGGACGGCCTGGCCGTCGCGGACGTCGACGGCGGGGAGGAGTTCGAGCTTGGCCATGGTCTACAGGGTTCCGATCCAGTTGGTGAGGAGCTGGGCGCCGGCGTCGCCGGACTTCTCGGGGTGGAACTGGGTGGCCCACAGGGCGCCGTTCTCCACGGCGGCCACGAACGGCTTGCCGTGCGTCGACCAGGTCACCTTGGGGGCGGCGATCAGCGGGTTGTGCGACTCCAGAGCCCAGTCGTGGACGGCGTAGGAGTGCACGAAGTAGAAGCGGGCATCGGCGTCGAGGCCGGCGAACAGCTCGGAGTCGGCGGGGGCGTCGACGGTGTTCCAGCCCATGTGGGGCACGATCTCGGCCTGGAGCGGTGCGACCGTGCCGGGCCACTCGTCCAGGCCCTCGGCCTCCACGCCGTGCTCGATGCCGCGCGCGAACAGGATCTGCATGCCGACGCAGATGCCCATCACGGGCCGTCCGCCGGACAGCCGCCGGTCCACCACCCAGTCACCGCGCGCGGCGCGCAGGCCCTGCATACAGGCGGCGAAGGCGCCCACGCCCGGCACGAGCAGTCCGTCGGCGTTCATCGCCTTGTCGAAGTCGCGCGTGATCTCGACATCGGCGCCCACGCGCGCGAGGGCACGTTCGGCGGACCGGACGTTGCCGAAGCCGTAGTCGAAGACCACGACCTTCTTGGAGTCGGTCAATTCCACACCCCCAGCCGCATGACGCCCGCGACCAGGCACAGGCCCGCGCCGATGGAGAGCAGCACGATCAGGCTCGCGGGCATCTTCTGCTTGACGAAGGAGACGATGCCGCCGACCAGGAACAGACCGACGACGATCAGCAGGGACGAGAGGCTGTTCATGGGTTTACAGCGCGCCCTTCGTGGAGGGGAGGATGCCGGCCGCGCGCGGGTCGCGCTCGGAGGCGTAACGCAGCGCCCGGGCCAGCGCCTTGAACTGGCACTCCACGATGTGGTGCGCGTTGCGCCCGTACGGCACGTGCACGTGCAGCGCGATCTGCGCCTGGGCGACGAAGGACTCCAGGATGTGCCGGGTCATCGTGGTGTCGTACTCGCCGATCATCGGCGCCATGTTCTCGGGCTCGGTGTGCACGAGGTACGGGCGGCCGGACAGGTCGACGGTCACCTGGGCGAGGGACTCGTCCAGCGGCACCGTGCAGTTGCCGAAGCGGTAGATCCCCACCTTGTCGCCGAGCGCCTGCTTGAAGGCGGCGCCGAGGGCGAGGGCGGTGTCCTCGATGGTGTGGTGGGAGTCGATGTGCAGATCGCCGTCGGTCTTCACGGTCAGGTCGAACAGCCCGTGCCGGCCGAGCTGGTCGAGCATGTGGTCGTAGAAGCCGACGCCGGTGGCGATGTCGGTCCTGCCGGTGCCGTCGAGGTCTATCTCGACGAGGACCGAGGTCTCCTTGGTGGTGCGCTCCACGCGTCCAACGCGGCTCATGCCTCAAGCTCCTTCTTCAGTTCCCGTACCGCGTCGAGGAACGCGTCGTTCTCCTCCGGGGTGCCGGCGGACACCCGCAGCCATCCCGGTACGCCGTTGTCCCGGACCAGGACGCCCCGGTCGAGGATCTTCTGCCAGGCCTCGTGGGCGCTCGCGAACCGGCCGAACTGCACGAAGTTCGCGTCGGACTCGGTGACCTCGTAGCCGATCGCGCGCAGCTCGGCGACCAGCCGGTCCCGCTCCGCCTTCAGCTGCTCGACGTATCCGAGCAGGGTGTCGGTGTGCTCCAGGGCGGCCAGCGCGGTCGCCTGGGTGATCGCCGAGAGGTGGTACGGCAGCCGGACGAGCTGGACGGCGTCCACGACCGCCGGGTCGGCGGCGAGATAGCCGAGGCGCAGGCCCGCCGCGCCGAACGCCTTCGACATCGTGCGGGAGACGACGAGGTGCGGGCGGCCCTCCAGCAGGGGCAGCAGCGAGTCGCCGTGGCTGAACTCGATGTACGCCTCGTCCACGATCACCATCGACGGCTTGGCCGCCTGCGCCGCCTCGAACAGCGCGAGGACCGTCTCGGGCGGGACCGCGTTGCCCGTGGGGTTGTTGGGGGTGGTGATGAAGACGACGTCCGGCTTGTGCTCGGCGATCGCCTCGACGGCCGCCGCGACGTCGATCGTGAAGTCCTCGTTGCGCGGACCCGAGATCCAGCCGGTGCCGGTGCCGCGTGCGATGAGCGCGTGCATCGAGTACGACGGCTCGAAGCCGATCGCCGTACGGCCCGGCCCGCCGAAGGTCTGCAGCAGCTGCTGGATGACCTCGTTGGAGCCGTTGGCGGCCCACACGTTCTCGATGCCGAGCGGGTACCTGCCCGTCCTCGTCAGGTACTTGGCCAGCTCGGTGCGCAGCTGGACCGCGTCCCGGTCCGGGTAGCGGTTCAGATCGCGGGCCGCATCCCGCACCCGCTCCGCGATCCGCTCGACCAGCGGCTCGGGCAGCGGGTAGGGGTTCTCGTTGGTGTTCAGCCGTACGGGGACGTCCAACTGGGGCGCGCCGTAGGGGGACTTGCCGCGCAGCTCGTCCCGTACGGGAAGATCGTCGATCCTCACGTCGCTCACTTGCTCTCGGGTACCTTCCAGCCGAACCTCGCCTTGATCGCCGCGCCGTGCGCCGGCAGGTCCTCCGCCTCCGCCAGCGTCACCACGTGATGGGCGACCTCGGCGAGCGCGTCCTTCGTGTAGTCCACGATGTGGATGCCGCGCAGGAAGGACTGGACGGACAGGCCCGAGGAGTGGCAGGCGCAGCCGCCGGTGGGCAGGACGTGGTTGGACCCGGCCGCGTAGTCGCCGAGCGAGACGGGGGCCCAGGGGCCGATGAAGATCGCGCCCGCGTTCTTGACCCGGTCGGCGACCTCGGAAGCCCGAGCGGTCTGGATCTCCAGGTGCTCGGCGCCGTACGCGTCGACGACCCTGAGGCCCTCCTCGATGCCGTCGACCAGCACGATCGCGGACTGCCGGCCCTTGAGGGCGGGCACGATCCGGTCCTGGACGTGCCGGGTGGCCGCGACCTGTGGCTCAAGCTCCTTCTCCACCGCCTCGGCCAGCTCGACGGAGTCGGTGACCAGGACGGCCGCCGCGAGCGGGTCGTGCTCGGCCTGGCTGATCAGGTCGGAGGCCACGTGCACCGGGTCGGCGGTGTCGTCGGCGAGGATGGCGATCTCGGTCGGGCCGGCCTCGGCGTCGATGCCGATCCTGCCGGTGAAGAAGCGCTTGGCGGCGGCGACCCAGATGTTGCCGGGCCCGGTGACCATGTTGGCGGGCGGGCAGGACTCGGTGCCGTAGGCGAACATCGCGACGGCGGTGGCGCCACCGGCCGCGTACACCTCGTCCACGCCGAGCAGCGCGCAGGCGGCGAGGATCGTCGGGTGCGGGAGGCCGCCGAACTCGGCCTGGGGCGGGGAAGCGAGCGCGATCGACTCGACCCCGGCCTCCTGGGCCGGCACGGCGTTCATGATCACGGAGGACGGGTAGACGGACCGGCCGCCCGGCGCGTACAGCCCGACGCGCTCGACCGGCACCCACTTCTCGGTCACGGAGCCGCCCGGCACCACCTGGGTGGTGTGGGTGCTGCGGCGCTGCTCGCGGTGGACCAGGCGGGCGCGGCGGATGGACTCCTCCAGCGCGGCGCGCACGGCCGGGTCGAGGGCGTCCAGCGCTTCGGTGAGCGCCTCTGCCGGGACACGGACGGATTCCAGCCGTACTCCGTCGAACTTCTCGGCGAAGTCGATCAGCGCCGCGTCGCCACGATGATGCACGGCCTCGCAGATCGGACGCACCTTCTCCAGGGCGGCCTGAACATCGAAGTCGGCTCGGGGCAGCAGGTCGCGCAGGGCGGGGCCCTCGGGAAGGGCGTCGCCGCGCAGATCGATTCGGGAAATCACAGCCCCAATTCTCTCAGACCGCCGTCGCGGGCCGTGGACGCGTATCAATGGCTGATACAGAACGTGGCGGAACTTGGAAGATCGTCTTCACGTCTAGTGTTCCGGGCGTCACTCAACGGGCATGAACGGCTGTACGCGAGCACTGGACCAGGAGAGGACGAAGGTGACCGAGGGGACCGGCGTCGTCGCCGGGGACCTGCCGGACGAGCTGACCGCGGCCGAGGCGGGCATGTGGCAGGGCTTCCGCAACGGCAGTGTGTACGACCTGAGCTGCGGGGACACCGTGGTGGACGATCCGCACGGCGGACACCCCTGGGGTCCGGAGCGCACGGTGCGGGCGCGGATCGTGGCGTGGCTGCTGCTGGACGGCCCGCCGGCGCTCGCGGGCCGGGTGTCCTCGCTGAAGCTGACCGGCGTGCGGATCACCGGCACGCTGGACCTCTCGGGCGGCACGGTACGGCCGTACGTCGAGCTGCGCGGCTGCCGCTTCGACGAGGAGGTCCTGCTGCCGGAGGCCCGGTTCACGACCCTGCGCATGGTGGACTGCGCGGTGCCCCGGCTGGAGGCGGCCCGGGTGCACACCGAGGGCGATCTGCACCTGCCGCGCTGCCGGTTCCAGAACGGGGCCCGGCTGACGGACGCGCACATCGGCACCGATCTGATGCTCAACGAGGCGGTGGTGTACCGCGACCGCAGCGGGCGGTCGATCTCGGCGGACGGCATGACCGTCGGCCAGGACCTCCAGGCGGAGATGCTGCAGTCGCACGGCGAGCTGCGGCTGCGCGGCGCCAAGGTGGGCGTCTCCCTCAGCCTGCGCGGCGCGAACCTGGACAACCCGTACTCCCGCTACGCCCTGAACGCCCCTCAGCTGACCGTCGAGCGCACCCTGTACCTGACCCCGGCCGGCGTCGGCAGCCCGCTGCTGAGCGGCACGACACCGGCGCGCGGGACGCGGATCCAGCGCTTCGACTGCCGGGGCGGGATACGGCTGGACGACGGGCGGTTCGGGGACGCCGTCGACTTCGAACGGGCCCGGTTCACCCTCACCGACGACCAGGAGCTGTCGCTGCGCCGGGTGCACGCGTCGGAGCTGCGCTTCCTCGGGGACGGGCCGCAGCTCGGCAAGGTGGTGCTGTCCGGCGCGCGGATCGTCAGCCTGGTGGACCGGGCGGCGAGCTGGCCGGGCCCCGGCAATCTGCACATGGGCGGCTTCGTGTACGAGAACCTCGTCCCGCGCGGCCCGTTCCCGCTGGCCGGCCGGCTGGACTGGGTGGCGGCGGCCACCGCGGAGTACGCCCCGGAGCCGTACGAGCGGCTGGCGGCGGTGCTGCGGGCGGCCGGGGAGGACGAGGACGCGCGCGAGGTGCTGCTCGCCAAGCAGCGCCGGCGCCGCGAGACGCTGCCGCTGGCCGGGAAGTTCTGGGGGTACGTCCAGGACTGGACCGTCGCCTACGGCTACCGCCCCGGCCGGGCCGCGGTGTGGATGGCGGTGCTGTGGGCGGCGGGCACGCTGGCGTTCGCCCACGCGGACCATCCGCCGACGAGCCACGACGCTCACCCCTACTGGAGCCCGGCCCTGTTCACCCTGGACCTGCTGCTGCCGGTGATCGACCTGGGCCAGGTCGGCCAGTGGCAACTGCGGGGCGGCTGGCAGTGGCTGGCGTCCGTGATGATCCTCCTCGGCTGGATCCTGGCGACGACGGTGGCAGCGGGCGCGACCCGGCTGCTGCGACGCAGCTGAGCGCCGGGGCGCGCGGAGGACGGCCGCTGGGGCAGAGGCAGGCCGCGGTGGTATGGGGCGCGGCGCGGAGGCCAGCCGCCCAGGCAGCACGGGCGCCGCAGAGGAGGCCGCCAGCTAGCGCGGGCGCCGCGGAGGAGGCCACCGGGGCGCAGACCGGACGAAGGCGGACCACCCGGGACTGCACGAACGGCGCAGAGGAGGCCGCCAGCGAGCGCGGGCGCCGCAGAAGAGGTCGCCGGGGCGCAGGTCGGGCCAGGGCGGCCACCCGGGAATCCGCGGGCAGCGCTGAGGCGGCCCGTCGGGGGCGCGAGAGCGCAGGCGGCGCGGACGAGCAACCGGGTTGCGCGGGCAGCAATGAGGCGGCCCGCCGGGGGCGCGAACGCCGGCCACCGGGCGCGCGACACAGCGGACGGCCACCCGAAGAGCGCGGGCGCCGCGGCGGCGAGCAACCGGGTTGCGCGGGCAGCGCTGAGGCGGCCCGTCGGGGGCGCGCGAGCGCAGGCGGCGCGGACGAGCAACCGGGTTGCGCGGGCAGCAATGAGGCGGCCCGCCGGGGGCGCGAACGCCGGCCACCGGGCGCGCGCGACACAGCGGACGGCCACCCGAAGAGCGCGGGCGCCGCGGCGGCGAGCAACCGGGTTGCGCGGGCAGCGCTGAGGCGGGCTGCCCGCGGGGCGTGAACGCCTGCCGTCGGGCGTGCGACGCGGAGGACCGCCACCCGAGGAGCGCGGGGTGCATAGACGACGGCCGCCCGGAGCGCGGGCAGCGCTGAGGACGGCCGCCCCGGGGCGTGCGACGGCGGTGGGCCGGGCCTCCCAGGGTTCGCGGGTGACGCGAAAGCCACATACGTCTCAAAGGTTGAACAATCACCTTTACCGGTCCTTGACCGTCCCCCATACAACTTTCCATGACTTGCCCAAAGCCTCTGGCGCGCGGCCGACCTGCGGTCTTTCAATGGTCGGCACCATGGTTCTGCTCCCCTCGTTCATCCGCCCCACCCGGATGACCAAACGCTCCGCGCGCCCGGCCGGCCGACCGCCGACCGGGGACGAGGTCGTACTCGACGCACCCGACGACCGTCTCTCGCCCGCGCTGGTCGCGGCCGGCCGGGGCGAGTACCAGGCCGCGGCCGCACTGCTCGCGACCACCCGCACCGGCGGCGAGTGGGAGAACCGCGACCGGTACGTCCGGCATCTGGCCGCCTTCGCCCGTTCGCGTCCCGAGTGGTTCGAGTCCTGGCGGGCGGCCGCCCCGGCGAAGCCCGACGCGCTGCTGGTCGAGGCACAGCTGGCCGTGGACCGCGCCTGGCCCTCGCCGGCCCGCGCCGAGCTGCTGCGCGAGGTGAGCCCGCTGATCACCGCCGCCGCCCGCGCCGACGACCGAGACCCGGTGCCCTGGCGGATCGCGCTCGACCATGCCCGCGGCTCGCGGGCCGGTCACCGGTACTTCGAGGAGCTGTGGGAGGCGGCCGTCCGCCGCGCCCCGCACCACTACGGCTGCCACGTGGCCGCCCTGCGCTACCTGGCCAGCTTCCGGCGCGGTTCCCACGGCGCCTGCTTCGACTTCGCCGAGCTGGCCGCGCAGGACGCCCCGGCCGACTCGCTCGTCCAGGCCCTGCCGGCCCGGGCCGCCTTCGGCTACCTGATCGACGGCAGCGGCCAGGAGATCCCGCGCCCCCGGCTGAACGCCGCTGCCGACCGGGCGCTCACGCTCTCCGCCCGCTTCCCCACGGCCGACCCGTGGGCCGCACAGGTCCGCAACAAGCTCTTGTACGTCCTGCTGCGCCTGCACCGCTGGGAGGACGCGCGCGCCGAGCTCAGCCGGATCGGCCCCTACGCCACGTCCTTCCCCTGGGAACGGTTCTCCGAGGACCCGCTCGGCCACTTCCTGCGGCTGCGCGAGCACCTGCTGACGGCGGGATCCCGCCCCGCCCCCGCCGGCCTCATGGCCCTGATGAGCGCGTCTGAAGCCACCCTCGACGAGCGCGGCGGACACGCGCCCGCCGGTGACCACTAGGCTGGGGCGTCGTGACCACCGTCCGTCTCCCGCTCTTCCCGCTGAACACGGTGCTGTTCCCGGGGCTCGTGCTGCCGCTGAACGTCTTCGAGGAGCGCTATCGCGCCATGATGCGCGAGCTGCTCAAGACACCGGAGGACGAGCCGCGCCGGTTCGCCGTCGTGGCCATCCGCGACGGCTACGAGGTGGCGCCGAGCGCCCCCGGCATGCCGGACCCCACGGCGCAGCCCGACCGGGGGCCGGCCGCCGGCTTCGGCCCGGACCCCCTGAAGTCCTTCCACGGGGTGGGGTGTGTGGCGGACGCGGCGACCGTCCGGGAGCGGGCCGACGGCACGTTCGAGGTGCTGGCGACGGGCACGACCCGCGTGCGGCTGCTCTCCGTCGACGCGTCGGGCCCGTTCCTGACCGCGGAGCTGGAGGAGCTGCCGGAGGAGCCGGGCGACGAGGCGGGCGCGCTGGCCGAGGGGGTGCTGCGCTCCTTCCGCCAGTACCAGAAGCGACTGGCGGGCGCGCGGGAGCGCTCGCTGTCGACCGGCGCGGAGCTCCCGGACGACCCTTCGGTGGTGTCCTACCTGGTGGCGGCGGCGATGGTGCACGACACGCCGACGAAACAGCGACTGCTCCAGGCCCCCGACACCGCGTCCCGCCTGCGCGACGAGCTGAAACTCCTTCGCGCCGAGACGGCCATCATCCGTAGTCTTCCGTCTCTGCCCGCCTTCGAGCTGACGCGGGCGCCGACGAGCTTGAACTGACGACGACGGCGGGACGGGCCCGAGACGAGGAAGAACCGCGGAGCAGGACGGATGGCGAAGAAGTCGAAGAAGCAACAGCAGCAGTCCGGCGGCACCCCCGCGACGGTCGCCCTGTCCTCGGCCGGCGTGGACTTCACGGTCCACTCCTACGACCACGACCCCTCCCACCCCTCCTACGGCGAGGAGGCGGCGGAGGCGATGGGCGTCTCCCCCGACCGCGTCTTCAAGACCCTGGTGGCCGACGTCGACGGCACCCTGACCGTTGCGGTGGTCCCGGTGTCCGGCTCCCTGGACCTGAAGGCGCTCGCGGCGGCGGTGGGCGGCAAACGAGCCACGATGGCCGACCCGACCCTGGCGGAGCGCACCACGGGCTATGTCCGCGGCGGCATCTCACCCCTGGGCCAGCGAAAGAAACTCCCGACGGTCCTGGACGACTCCGCCGGGACCCACGAAACGATCTGCATCTCAGCAGGCCGCCGGGGCCTCGAGGTGGAACTGTCCCCAGCGGCCCTGACCGAACTGACGAACGCGGTGCTGGCACCTATCGGGCGGGGCTGACGGAGGGCGGAATTCCGCCGTCTGCCGGGGGCCGACCGAGTCGGCTGGGTGGGAAGCGGGCGGCCCCGGGGGCGGAGCCCCCCTGGTCACGGGGTCGGCGTCCCGGGGTCGCCGGTGCCGAACTCGGGATCGCCGGGGCCGAACTCGGGGTCTCGGGGGCCGAACAGTGCCGTGAGGCCCAGGTGGACCAGCAACGCGCCCAGCGGCCAGGCCAGCAACGCCCCCTTGGCGTTCAGCTTCAGCGGCGCCGAGAAGGTGACGCCCTTCCCCACCGCCTTGGCATGCGCGAGCACGTCGGACATGGGCCCGAGCCACACCCCCAACCGCCACGCCAGCACCGACCCGAGCAGCGCGCCCAGCCCGAGCGCCACCACGACCGGCACACCCCCACGCCGCCGCAGCAGGAAGACCACCACCGCGCTGACGAGCCCGAAGCCCAGCCCCAGCAGGGTGAAGGTGCCGTCCACGCCGGCCGCTTGCTCGCCCTCGCTGTCCTTGAGGTAGACGACCCAGCTGCCGTCGACCACATCGCCGACCAGCGGCACATGCGGCGCCAGCCACCACCACAGCAGCCCCAGCAACACCCCGCCCAGCGCCACCGCCACCGTGATCACGGCGGCATCCCGCAGTTCGGTCTTCATCCCGGGGCCGTCCTGTTCGTACACGCCCCCGGACATCCCGGCAGGCGGCGGCGCCTGCCAGACATCGTCCGGGGACTGGTTGTGCGGCGGCGTAGGCGGAGTCAACGGTGCGGTCACCCTGACATCGTGCCAGGTCGCGCTGTGCGCCGCGTCACCGGACGGCGGCCCTGCGGTACGCCCGGGCCGCCACGGCCAGCGAGACGACTCCGACACCGGCGCACACTCCCAGGTCGATCAGCACGACGGCCCAGTCCGGATGGGCCCCGAAGGTGCGGGCGTACGCCTCCACACCGTACGTCGACGGCAACAGGTCCCGCGCCAGCCGTACGACCTCCGGCATCCGGTCGGCCGGCAGCACACCCAGCAGCAGCGCCGCCGACATGCCCAGTTGCCCGAGCAGCGTGGCCAACTCGGGCCGCGGCGCGAGCAGCCCGCAGGCGGCGCCGAGTCCGGACAGCGCGGCCCCGGCGAGCGGGATCACGGCCAGGAGAATCCACAGATTGCCCAGCGGCAGCCCGAACAGGACGCACCCGAAGACGGCCGTCACCAGCGCCCCCGGCACGGTGAAGGAGGCGTACGCCGCCGCCGCGCCCAGCACCACGGCCGCGGGCGGCACCGGCAGGGTCGCGTAGTGGTCGAGCCCGCCGCTCGCCCGCAACTGCCCGAAGTACTGCGCCAGCAGATTCAGCGCCACATACGCGACGACCAGCACCGACGACCCCGCCACCACGGACTGGGCCTCACTGCCGCTGTCGACGACGCCCCGCATCATCACGGTGATGCCGACGGACTGGAAGGTCGCCACGAACAGCAGCGGAATCCGGGCCACCCGGGCCCGGGACAGCTGCGCCCGGTAGACGGCCGCCAGCGACGGCCACAGCCGGGCGGCCGGCCCGAGTTCGGCCGCGCCCGGTGCCGTCTCCGGCACGGCCGGGGCACCGCCCGGCAGAACCTCCGCGGGTACGACACTCACGTCGAGCTGCCCCTCTTCCCTACCGCAGTCGCGTAGACCGGCGTACAGACCCATACGCACCGCACGTCCGCCGCGCTCACGCCTTCACCAACCCCTTCCGGGCCGCGCCGCCGAGCGCCAGGTAGACGTCCTCCAGGCTGGGCGTGGCGAGCGTGAAGTCGTCCAGGGCGGCGAAGGCGGCCCCACCGGTCACGGTGGCGACGGCGGCCCGGGCCTCCTCGGGCGCGAGCCGCAGCGTCCAGCGCCGGCCGGACTCCACGGCGCGCTCGCGCAGCGCGGCGACCTCGGGCACCTGGAGCGGCGCCCGGTCCCGCCACACCAGCTCGACCCGCACCTCTCCGGCGACCCGTTCCTTCAGCCCGGCCGGGGTGTCACAGGCGATCACCCGGCCCTGGTCGATGACGGCGACCCGGTCCAGCACGGTCTCGGCCTCGATGACGTTGTGGGTGACCAGCAGCACGGTCGTACCACGCTCGGCGCGCCGCCGGTCCACGGCCGCCCAGACCGCGCGCCGGGCCACCGGGTCCATGCCGGTGGTCGGCTCGTCCAGCACGAGCAGCGGGCGCTCGCCGACGAGGGCGGCGGCGAGGCAGGCGAGCCGCCGCTGCCCGCCGGACAGCTTCTTCAGCGCCCGCCCGGCGATCGGCGTGAGCCCCAGCTCCTCCAGGACGGCGTCGCGCTCGGCCCGGGCCCGCGTCACGTCCAGGCCGCGCAGGCGTCCGGTGGTCTCGGCGGCGAGGGAGACGGTCAGCTCGTCCAGCGCGGAGGACTCCTGCCCCAGGTAGGCGAGGAGGCGCGCGGCCCGCTCGGGGTGCCGGACGATGTCGTGCCCGAGGATCTGGATGCTGCCGGTGTCCGGCCGGAGCAGCCCGGTGAGCTGCCGTACGAGCGTGGACTTGCCGGCGCCGTTCGGCCCGAGCAGCCCGAACACCTCGCCGCGCCGCACGTCCAGGTCGACCCCGTCGGTGGCCCGCACCTCGGGGGTGCCGGGCACACCCCGCCGGCCCTTCACGGCCGGATAGGTCTTGCCGAGCCCGCGCACGCGTACGACCTCGTCATACCGAGGTGCCTGTGCCGCGCGCGTACTCACAAGGGACGAGAGTACGGGGTCGGACCGCTTTACTCGTCTTTGGGGCCGGTTCCGTACGCGACCGGTAAGAAATCCCCGCCGTCACTCCCCCGTCGCGCTCTCCGCCGCCGCCGGAACGTCGATCTCCCGCCAGAACCCCGCCCGAATGGCGTAACGGTCGTGCTCGTCGATCTGGTCGTCCTTGTGGGCGAGCAGCCCGAACCGCGCGGCGTACCGCAGCAGCTCGCCGTCGATGCGGTGGGGGATGCGCGGATACAGCTGCGAGAGCCTCTGCAGCTGGCCCTGGTCGCCGAGCCGGGACATCCAGCGGCGGGCGAAGACCTGTCCCACCTCGTAGGGGTCGCCGCCGACGGTGGTGATGTCCTCCTCACGGTCGGCCCACCGCTGCTCGGCCGTGGTGAGCTGGGCGAGCGTCGGCATGGCGGCGACCTCGGGGGGCTCGACCGCGCCCGGCCGGTCCACCCAGCCCTTGTCGGAGGACCAGCGCAGGGTCGCGGTCGCGGGGTGCTGGGCGGACGGGGCGCCGGGGGCGCGCAGCGCGGCGAGGTCCTTCGGGGTGGGGACGCCCTTGTGGCCGGTGGCCCGCTCCTGGGTGCCGTTCTCCGTCACCGCGGCGGCCGACTGGGGCGCGCCCTGTTCGGCCGGCCGCTCGCCCGCCGTGCCGAGCGCGGACTCGGGCAGCGGCGCGGAGAGGATAGCGGCGATCTCGGGCCGGGGCACGGGCGGCGGGGCGCAGACGCCGGTCAGTTCCTTGGCGCGGACGGCCTGGGTGATCCAGGCGCGGTCCAGCACACGCCGCTCGTCGGCCTCGGCGACCAGGTCCTCGGACTGGTTGTAGTCGCCGTCGGCGGCCTGTACGGCCCACAGGTGGACGGCGACGCCGTGCTCCTTGGCGGCCATCATGCCGGGCAGCAGATCGCCGTCACCGGTGACGAGGACGATGTCGGAGCAGGCGCGGTTGCGGGCCAGCTCGGTCAGCTCGGCGTGCATGGCCGCGTCCACGCCCTTCTGCGCCCAGCGCCCGTCGCTGCGGGTGAGGGCGCCGAGCCGGACGGTGACCCGGGGCATCACGCGCAGCCGGCGATGCTCCGGTTGGGGGACACGGTCGGGGGCGCCGTCGAACCAGTAGATGCGCAGCAGGGGACGCTCGGTGTCGGACTCCGCGCGCACCCGCAAGGCCTGGATCAGCGCGGTGTGGTCGACGGTGATCCGGGACCGCGAGGGCTCACCGGCGAGGAGGCTGGCGGCGGCTCCCAGCAGGTACCCGGCGTCCACCAGGACGATGCAGCGGTCCACGCGACTCACCCTCTTCCCGGGAGGTTTTGCTTCGGACTTCCTTCGAGTCTGCCCGACGGCGCGGGGGTTAACGGCCCGAACTCGATCTTCGGCGTGGCGTTTCCGGATCCCGCTCGCCCACCCGCCCTGTCACACACGGTAATTATCCGACATGCGCTTGATGTCAGCGTATGTGAATCTGGTCCCGGCCCTGGCCCCTAGATCCCCCACAGGAGGCAGATCACCATGGCCAAGAACAAGAACCGCAAGCAGGCCGGCCCGCAGAACCGCGCGTCGCACGCCGAGCAGAGCCAGGAGCACGCGCAGCGGCAGACGGAGGCTCACGAGTCACCGGTGTCGCACATCCAGGGCAGTCCCGCGGATGTTGCAGGCAAGAAGCGAAAGAGCTTCGGCCACAACTAAAGGGCAGTTGAAGCCCAGGCACGCAGGAGGGGCGCACCCTTGGCGGGTGCGCCCCTTCGTGCGTGCCGGCGTCGGGTACGGCGTCAGCCGGCCAGGCAGGAGGGGCCGAGCAGCACCTTCAAGTCGCCGAAGAGCGCGGGGTCGGGCTTGACCCGGTGCCGGTCCAGGCGCAGCACGGTGGTCTTGCGCGGGCCCTGGAGCTTGATGCGGACCTCGCTGTCGCCCTTGTGATGGCTGAGGATCTCGCCGAGGCGGCTGACCATGGGCGGAGTGACCTTCACGGCCGGGATGGTGAGGATCACCGGCGCGTTGGTGCCCGCGTTGGACAGGTCCGGGACCATCAGCTCCATGGCGACGAGCCGGGGCACGTCCTCGCGCTTGTCGAGGCGTCCCTTGACGAACACCACGGCGTCCTCGACGAGTTGGGTGGACACCAGCTGGTAGGTCGCCGGGAAGAACATGCACTCGATGGAGCCGGCGAGGTCCTCGACGGTGGCGATCGCCCAGGCGTTGCCCTGCTTGGTCATCTTGCGCTGCAGGCCGGAGATGATGCCGCCGATGGTGACGACCGCGCCGTCGGCGTGCTCGCCGCCGGTGAGCTGGGCGATGCCCGCGTCGGCCTTGTCGGCGAGGACGTGTTCCAGGCCGAAGAGCGGATGGTCGGAGACGTACAGACCGAGCATCTCCCGCTCCTGGGCGAGCAGATAGGTCTTGTCCCACTCGTCGGTGGAGAACTCCACGTCGAGTCCGAAGCCGGGCTCGCTGCTGGTGTCCTCCCCCATGCCGCCGAAGAGGTCGAACTGCCCCTCGGCCTCCTTGCGTTTGACCGCGACCACGTTGTCGATCATCGGCTCGTACTGCGCCATGAGGCCCTTGCGGGTGTGCCCCATGGTGTCGAAGGCGCCGGCCTTGATGAGCGATTCCGTGGTGCGCTTGTTGCAGACCACCGCCTCGACCTTGTCGAGGTAGTCGGGGAAGGAGGCGTACTTCCCCTTCGCCTTGCGGCACTTGATGATCGACTCGACGACGTTGGTGCCGACGTTGCGGACGGCGGAGAGGCCGAAGAGGATCACGTCGTCGCCCTGGGCGGCGAAGTTGGACTCGGACTCGTTGACGTTCGGCGGCAGCACGCGGATGCCCATGCGGCGGCACTCGTTCAGGTACACCGCCGACTTGTCCTTGTCGTCCTTGACGGAGGTCAGGAGCGCGGCCATGTACTCGGCGGGGTGGTTCGCCTTGAGGTAGGCGGTCCAGTAGGAGACCAGGCCGTACGCGGCGGAGTGCGCCTTGTTGAAGGCGTAGCCGGCGAAGGGGACCAGCACGTCCCACAGGGCCTGGATGGCCTCGTCGCTGTAGCCGTTCTTGCGGGCGCCGGCCTGGAAGATGGTGAAGTTCTTCGCCAGTTCCTCGGGCTTCTTCTTACCCATCACTCGGCGGAGGATGTCGGCCTCGCCGAGCGAGTAACCCGCGATGATCTGGGCGGCCTTCTGCACCTGCTCCTGGTAGACGATCAGGCCGTAGGTGACGTCCAGGACCTCCTTGAGCGGCGCCTCCAGCTCGGGGTGGATCGGCGTGATCTCCTGCTGCCCGTTCTTGCGGAGGGCGTAGTTGGTGTGGGAGTTCATGCCCATCGGGCCCGGGCGGTACAGGGCCGACACGGCGGAGATGTCTTCGAAGTTGTCGGGCTTCATCAGCCGCAGCAGGGACCGCATGGGGCCGCCGTCGAACTGGAAGACGCCGAGGGTGTCGCCGCGCTGGAGCAGGTCGAAGGTCGTGGGATCGTCGAGCGGCAGGGACAGCAGGTCGATGTCGAGGCCCTTGTTGGCCTTCACCATCTTGACCGCGTCGTCCATGATCGTGAGGTTGCGCAGGCCCAGGAAGTCCATCTTCAGCAGGCCGAGCGACTCACAGCTCGGGTAGTCCCACTGGGTGATGGTCACGCCGTCGGTGTGCCTGACCCACACCGGGACGTGCTCGGTGATGGTCTCGCTGGACATGATCACGCCGGCGGCGTGCACACCCATCTGCCGGACCAGGCCCTCCACGCCGCGCGCGGTGTCGATGACCTTCTTCACGTCCGGCTCGTTCTCGTACATCCCGCGGACCTCGCCCGCCTCGCTGTAGCGGGGGTGGCTGGGGTCGGTGATGCCGGACAGCGGGATGCCCTTGCCGAGGACGTCGGCGGGCATGGCCTTGGTGATGCGGTCGCCCATCGCGTACGGGTAGCCCAGCACGCGCGCGGAGTCCTTGATCGCGTTCTTGGCCTTGATGGTGCCGTAGGTGCCGATCATGGCGACCTTGTCGGCGCCGTACTTCTCGGTCACGTACCGGATCACCTCGACGCGCCGGCGCTCGTCGAAGTCGATGTCGACATCGGGCATCGAGATGCGCTCGGGGTTGAGGAACCGCTCGAAGATCAGGCCGTGCGGGATCGGGTCGAGGTCGGTGATGCCCATGGCGTAGGCGACGATCGAGCCGGCCGCGGAGCCTCGGCCGGGGCCGACGGCGATGCCGTTGTTCTTGGCCCACATGATGAAGTCGGCGACCACGAGGAAGTAGCCGGGGAAGCCCATCGAGATGATGACGTCCATCTCGTAGTCGGCCTGCTTCTGGCGGTCCTCGGGGATGCCGCCCGGGTAGCGGCGCTCCATGCCGCGGCGGACCTCCTCCTTGAACCAGGTGACCTCGGTGTAGCCCTCCGGGATGTCGAACTTGGGCATGAGGTCGCGCTTCTCGAACATGCCGTCCGTGTCGACCATCTCGGCGACGAGGAGCGTGTTGGCGCAGCCTTCCTGCCAGGCGTCCGAGGAGTCGATGGCGTACATCTCGTCCGTGGACTTCAGGTAGTAGCCGGTGCCGTCGAACTTGAAGCGGTCCGGGTCGGAGAGGTTCTTGCCGGTCTGGATGCACAGCAGGGCGTCGTGGGCACCCGCCTCGTGCGCGTAGGTGTAGTGCGAGTCGTTGGTGACCAGCGGGGGGATGCCGAGCTTCTTGCCGATCTCCAGCAGGCCGTCGCGGACCCGGCGCTCGATCTCGATGCCGTGGTCCATCAGCTCCAGGAAGTACCGGTCCCTGCCGAAGATGTCCTGGTAGTCGGCGGCGGCCTTCAGGGCCTCGTCGAAGTGGCCGAGGCGCAGCCGGGTCTGCACCTCGCCGGAGGGGCAGCCGGTGGAGGCGACGATGCCCTCGGACCACTGGGCGATGGTCTCCTTGTCCATCCGGGGCCACTTCTGCAGCCAGCCCTCGGCGTAGGCGTCGGAGGAGAGGCGGAACAGGTTGTGCAGACCGGTCTTGTTCACGGCCCACATCGTCTTGTGGGTGTAACCACCGGAACCGGAGATGTCGTCCCGCTTCTGGTGCGGCTGGCCCCAGAGGATCTTGCGCTTGTTGCGCCGGGACTCGGGGGCGACATATGCCTCGATCCCGATGATCGGGGTGACTCCGGCCTTCTTCGCGGAATGGAAGAAGTCGTATGCCCCGTGCAGGTTGCCGTGGTCGGACATGGCGATGTGCGTCATGCCCATCTCGTTGCAGGCGTTGAACATGTCCTTGAGCCGCGCGGCACCGTCCAGCAGCGAGTACTGGGTGTGGACGTGCAGGTGCGTGAAGGGCGGCTTTGACACGGTATGGCCTCCAACGGAAACGGTGGGTGGCGGGCGGGCGGACAGTTCTGGGGTCAGCGTCGAAGTCTATGCCCCGGGGCTGACACAGGCGGGGGATCCCTGCGTACCTTCATGCGGGAACCGGGCACTCCCGCGTGGCGTCGCCCGTTGGAGACGGCAGAAACGCTGTCGTACAGGTATGCACGGAAAGCACCAGGAGGCACCCAGCGATGTCGTTCCCCCAGCTCAACGACGAGCAGCGCGGCGAGGAGATCCTCGCCGTCTTCGACACCGCCTTCGGCCGGCTCCTGGCCGCCGACCCGGCCGCGTTCCGGGTGAAGTTCCGGAAGATGGCGGCCTCGGCGTTCGCGTTCTACCGGGGCACGGCGTGCCTCTTCTACCACGACCTGGACGCCGACAAGCGCGGTGGTCCATTCCTGGACGACCGCACCTCGCGCGTGTGGATCCACGGTGATCTGCACGCGGAGAACTTCGGAACGTACATGGACTCCAACGGCCGCCTGGTCTTCAACGTCAACGACTTCGACGAGGCCTACGTCGGCCCCTTCACCTGGGACCTGAAGCGCTTCGCGGCGTCGATCGCGCTCATCGGGTACGCGAAGGCGCTCAGCGACGAACAGATCACCGAGCTGGTGCGCGTCTACGCGGGCGCGTACCGCGAGCGGATCCACGCCCTGGCCACCGGCGCGAAGAGCGACGAGGTGCCGCCGTTCACCCTGGACACCGCCGAGGGCCCGCTGCTGGGCGCCCTGCGCGCCGCCCGCTCGCTGACCCGTTTCGAGCTGCTGGACTCGATGACGGAGATCCGGGACTTCGAGCGCCGTTTCGCGCCGGGCGGCGGCTCCATCGAGCTGGACGCGGCCACTCGCTACAAGGTCCTCGCGGCCTTCGACGGCTACCTGGAGACGCTGCCGGACTCCTCCCTGGCCCGCCCGGACTCCTACCGCGTGAAGGACGTCGTCGGCCGCCGCGGCATCGGCATCGGCTCGGCGGGCCTGCCGTCGTACAACATCCTGCTGGAGGGCCACAGCGACGCCCTGGAGAACGACGTCGTGATCTACATCAAGCAGGCCCAGACCCCGGCCGTCTCCCGGCACATCACGGACCCGGCCATCGCCGGCTACTTCCAGCACGAGGGCCACCGCACGGTGATCTCCCAGCGCGCCCTGCAGGCGCACGCCGACCCGTGGCTGGGCTGGACCGAGCTGGACGGCGCGGGCCAGCTGGTGGCCGAGGTCTCGCCGTACGCCGTCGACCTGGACTGGGGCGACATCGACGACCTGGAGGAGATCGCGCAGGTCGTCGCCGACCTGGGCCGGGCCACGGCGACGATGCACGCGGCGGCGGACGACACTTCCGGCGAGTCCCTGGTGCCGTTCTCCACCGAGCGGGCCATCGACGCGGCCATCGCCGCCGACGAGGAGGGCTTCGCGCCCCTCCTGGTGGACTTCGCGCACGGCTACGGCGCACGCGCGCGTGCCGACCACCAGATCTTCGTCGACCTGTTCCGCAACGGCCGGATTCCGGGGCTGTAACCTTCCCGTACTCACAGGCACCCTTTAAGGGTCCCTTACTCGGCTACGTGCCAGACTTTCTCTCGCTATGGACATATCCGGGATCCAGCTCAGAACCGTGCGCGCGGCGCTGTTCACGGCTGTCGTCGTGACGCTCAGCACCGCGTCGCACGTGCTGCTGTCCCGGGCCCCGCTGCCGATGGCGACCGTGCTCGCGGTCGCCACCGCGGTGTTCGCCACCGCGTATGCGCTGGCGGGCCGCGAGCGCGGCTTCGGCCGGATCGCGGCCCTGCTGATCCCGCTGGAACTGGCCGCCGACACGGTGTTCACCACCGGCCAGAACACCTGTTACGGCAGGGCGGGCGGCCCGGTCACCGGCCCCCTGCACGCGTTCGGCTTCGACGTGCTGTGCCAGGGCGGTGCCGTCGGCTCCCCGCTGGCCCAGATGACCGGGGCTCACGGCCGTCCCGCGGCGCTGCTCGCGCACGCCAGCCCGGCGGCGGCCTGGCTGCTGCTCGCCGCGCACGTCGGCGTGGGTCTGCTCGCCGCCGCCTGGCTGCGCCGGGGCGAGCGGGCGCTGATGCAGTTGCTGCGCGCGGTCGCCGCCACCACCTTCCGGCCGCTGCTGCTCGCGGTCGCCGCGGTCGCCGTCCGGCTGACCCCGGCGCGCCGGCTGCCGCGCCCGGCCCCGCGCCGGGCCGCCGCCCGCGACCGGCTTCTCGTGCACTCTCTGGGACGGCGTGGACCGCCGTGCTCGCCCGCTCTCGCCGCCGGCTGAGCGGCACCACCTGAGCGACGCCGACCGGGCAGCGCCCATCGAGCGCGTCCGCGCGACGGCATCTGAGCACACCCAGTCCCCCACACGTATCCCGCGTACGGCATGTGCGCGTCCCACACGGAGAACATCGACATGAGCAAGCGGAACAGTCAGTCGGCGAAGACGGCGGCGCGGGAGCGGCTGCGCGAGGAGCGCGAGCGGCAGGCCAAGCGCGACAAGGCGAAGCGGCAGGTCATCGTGGCCGCCTCGGTCGTGGCCGTGCTGGCCGCGGCCGGCGGCATCGGCTATGCGGTCGTCCAGGCGAACACGCCCACCGGGTGGGACGCCGCGAAGACCAAGCCGCTCGTGAAGCCGGCCAACACCTCGGGCGCGGACGGCACGACCGTCGTCATCGGCAAGAGCACCGCCCAGAAGACCCTCACCATCTACGAGGACCCGCGCTGCCCGGTCTGCGCGCAGTTCGAGCAGACGGTCGGTTCGACCGTGAAGAAGGACATAGACGACGGCAAGTTCAAGCTCCGGTACGTCGGTGCCACCTTCCTCGACAAGAACCTGCCCGGTGTGGGCTCCAAGAACGGGCTCAGCGCCCTCGGCGCCGCGCTCAACGTCAGCCCGGAGGCGTTCCTCGAGTACAAGTCCGCCATGTACTCGACGAAGTGGCACCCCGACGAGAACGACGACAAGTTCAAGGACGACGCCTATCTGATCAAGATCGCCGACACGGTCCCCGCCCTGAAGGGCAACGCGGCGTTCCAGAAGGCCGTGAAGGACGGCACCTACGACCGGTGGGCGCTGGAGGAGTCCAAGATCTTCGACAAGGACGGCATCCAGGGCACCCCGACCCTGAAGATGGACGGCAAGACGCTGACGGGCGCCGACGGCAAGAACCCGCCCATGACCGTGGCCGAATTCGACAAGGCCGTCGACGCGGCGCTCAAGGGCTGACACCCCGGGCGGAATCCGTCCTTCCCGTGAAGAGCGGGCGAACATTCGAGTTCGCCCGCTCTTGTGTGCGTACCGGTCAGTAACCTGACCGGTCGTGACCAGTCGAAAAAGATCACTTTCGGCCGCCGAAGGCCTCAACTCCCTCTCGCCCCGCCGCCGTACAATCGTCAAGGCCGCGGCGGCAACCGCTGTGCTGGCCGGCCCGTTCGCCGCCTCCCTTCCGGCGCGCGCCGCCGACCAGGCCCCCGCCTTCCTGCACGGTGTCGCCTCCGGTGACCCGCTGCCCGACGGCGTCCTGCTGTGGACCCGGGTGACCCCGACCCCCGACGCCGTACCCGGCTCCGGGGTGGGCCCGGACACCGAGGTGAGCTGGGTCGTCGCCAGGGACAAGGCGTTCACCGGCATCGTCGCCAAGGGCTCGGTGACCGCGACCGCCGCCTCCGACCACACCGTGAAGGCCGACGTCCGCGGCCTGCAGCCGGCCACCGACTACTGGTTCCGCTTCTCGGCCGGCGGCACCGACTCCCCGGTGGCGCGCACCCGCACCGCGCCGGCGACGGACGCGACCGTGGCGAACCTCCGCTTCGGCGTGGTCACCTGCGCCAACTGGGAGGCCGGCTACTTCGCCGCCTACCGCCACCTCGCGGCCCGGAGCGACCTGGACGCCTGGCTGCACCTCGGCGACTACATCTACGAGTACAAGTCCGGCGAGTACGCGGCGCGCGGCACGGTCGTCCGTCCGCACGCACCGGTCAACGAGATCATCACGCTCGCCGACTACCGGATCCGGCACGCGGAGTACAAGACCGACCCCGACCTCCAGGCCCTGCATCTGAAGGCGCCGGTCGTCGCCATCTGGGACGACCACGAGTTCGCCGACAACGCCTGGTCGGGCGGCGCGGTCAACCACACCGAGGGCGCCGAGGGCACCTGGACCGCCCGCAAGGCGGCCGCCAAGCAGGCCTACTTCGAGTGGATGCCGGTCCGCCCCGCGATCGAGGGCACCACCTACCGGCGGCTGCGCTTCGGCAAGCTCGCCGACCTGTCCCTGCTGGACCTGCGCTCCTTCCGCTCCCAGCAGGCGTCCGCGGGCAGCGGCTCGGTGGACGACCCGAACCGCACGATCACCGGGCGCGCCCAACTCGACTGGCTGAAGGCCGGGCTGAAGGCCTCGGACACCAAGTGGCGGCTGGTCGGCAACTCGGTGATGATCGCGCCGTTCGTCATCGGCTCCCTCACCGCCGACCTCCTCAAGCCGCTCGCCAAGCTGCTCGATCTGCCGCAGGACGGCATCGGCGTCAACACCGACCAGTGGGACGGCTACACCCACGACCGCCGCGAACTCCTCGACCACCTGCGCTCGAACGGCATCGGCAACACCGTCTTCCTCACCGGTGACATCCACATGTCCTGGGCCAACGACGTGCCGGTGGACGCGGGCACCTATCCGCTGTCGCCGTCGGCGGCCACCGAGTTCGTGATCACCTCGGTGACCTCCGACAACCTCGACGACATGGTCAAGGTCCCCGAGGGCACGGTCTCCGCCGTCGCCGCGCCGCTCATCGAGGTCGCCAACCGGCACGTCCACTGGGTGGACACCGACCGGCACGGCTACGGCGTGCTGGACATCACCGCCGACCGCGCGCAGATGGACTACTACGTCCTGTCCGACCGCACCGACCAGAACGCGACCTCCCAGTGGGTGCGCTCCTACCGCACCCGCAGCGGCACGCAGAAGGTCGAGCGGACCTACGACCCGGTGTAGCGGGCGGCTATCCGGACTGCAGGCCGTCGAGGAAGCCGAGCGCCACCCGCCAGGTGGCCTCGGCGGCCTCGGCGTCGTAGTCGGGCAGCCCGGGGTCGGTGTAGAGGTGCCCGGCGCCGGCGTAGCGGTAGACCTCCACGTCGGCTCCGGCGCGGCCCATCTGCAGATACCAGGCGGTCAGCCAGTCGTCCGTCTCGAACGGATCCGGCTCGGCCACATGCAGCTGCACCGGCAGCTCGTCCACCTGCGCCGTCGGCGCGATGTCCGACGTGCCGTGCAGAAGCAGCAGCCCGCGCGCCTTGTCGTCGCCGAGGGCGAGGGTCTGGGCGATCGAGGCGCCGAGCGAGAACCCGGCGTACACCAGTCCGCGGTCCGAGTAGGGGGCCGCCGCCAGCACGGCCCGCTTCAGCAGTTCCTCCTTGCCGAGCGACTCCTTGAACTCCATGCCCTCCTCGACGGTGTCGAACGTGCGCCCCTCGAAGAGGTCCGGCGTCCACACCTCGTGGCCGGCCGCGCGCAGCCGGTCCGCGGCCTCGCGCACCGCGGGCCTGAGGCCGTAGGTCGAGTGAAAAAGCATGATGTTCATGAGGCCATGGTGCCAGCCGGTGCGAGATCGCCGGAGCCGCCGGAGCCGGGAACACGCCAAACTCACATGTTCATGCCCGCCGGACACCGGTTAGAAGCGGGGGCATGGAGAACCTAGTCCGCCCCGTGATCGTGATCGGCGGCTCGGTGCTGCTCACGCTGGCCGTCGGCTGGGCCACCGACCGACTGCTGCGCAAGGCCGACGAACGCGACCACGACTCACCGCTGTGGGAACTGCTGCGCCGCGGCCGCATCCCCTACCAGCTCGTGCTCTGCGCCGCCCTGCTCCGCGGGTCCTACGACCAGGCGAAGCTGCTGGAGCGGCACCAGGTCGGCATCGGCCGGGCCCTGACACTGGTGCTGATCGGCTCCGCCTCCTGGCTGGTGATCCGCATCGCCGCGGCGATCGTCGAGACCACCTACAGCCGCTACGCCCGCGCGCACCGGGATCCGGCCCGGGTGCGCCGCGTGCGCACGCAGGTGGAGCTGATCATGCGGGTGGTGTCGGCGATCGTCATCGTCGTGGCGATCGCCGCCATGCTGCTGACCTTCCCGGCGATGCGCGCGGCCGGTGCCTCGCTGCTGGCCTCGGCGGGTCTCCTCGGCATCGTGGCCGGTGTCGCCGCCCAGTCGACCCTGTCCAACATGTTCGCCGGACTGCAGATCGCCTTCGGGGACATGGTGCGCATCGGTGACACGGTGGTCGTGGACGGCGAGTGGGGCACGGTCGAGGAGATCACCCTGACCTTTCTGACGGTACGGACCTGGGACGAGCGCCGGATCACCATGCCGGTGTCGTACTTCACCTCCAAACCCTTCGAGAACTGGTCGCGGGGCACCCCGCAGATGACCGGCACCGTCTTCTGGCACCTGGACCACAGCGCGCCCATCGAGGCGATGCGCGAGAAGCTGCGCGACATCCTGCGCGAGAGCCCCGCCTGGGACGGCCGCGCCTACGGGCTCGTGATGACGGACAGCACGCCCAACACCGTCCAGGTGCGGGCCCTGATGACCGCGAAGGACGCCGACGACATCTGGACGGTGCGGGTCACGGTCCGCGAGCAGATGATCACCTGGCTGGCGGCGGAGCACCCCTACGCGCTGCCCCGGGTCAACACCGCCGGTGCGGTGCGGCCTCCCGCGGAGCCCGTCAGTGTCCGCGTTCCGCACCGCCGTTGACCTGGATGACCTGTGAGGTGACGTGCGCGGCGCCGGGCGAGGCCAGCCAGTGCAGCGTCGCGGCCACGTCTCCCGGTATCCCGGCACGTCCGGTCGAGGTCTCGGCGATGAGCTGCGCCCGCCGGGCCTCGTCCATCGAGTCACCGAAGAACTCGGTGTCCTCGACAAAGCCCGGCGCGACCACGTTCACGGTGATGCCGTGCGGTCCCAGCTGCCGGGCCAGATCGTGTGCGTACGGGTGCAGCGCGGCCTTGGACGCCGCGTAGGCGCCGCTGCCCGAACCCCGGTAGGCGGCGATGGACGAGATGAACAGCACCCGCCCGCCCGGTTCGGCGAGCCGGTCCTTCAGGGCTTCCGTGAGCAGAGCGGCGGTCAGGGTATTGAGCCGGAAGTTGTCGGTCCAGGCGTGGGCCACCCGCTCCAGAGGGTCCTCACCACCGGTCGGCGGATGCTGGCCCCCGGCGCCTCCGGCGCTGTGCACGAGCACGTCCACGGTGCCGAGTTCCCGGGCGACGAACTCTGCTGCGCCCCGTACGTCCGCCGGCTGCGTCAGGTCGGCCGCATAGGTGAGGGAGCCGGGCACCGCGGCCTTCTCCAGCACCTCCGCGCGCCGCCCCAGCAACAGCACCCGGTCGCCGTCCGCCGCGAACATCTGCGCCGTCGCCAGCCCGATGCCCGTACCGCCACCACTGATCACGATGTTGCGAGTCATGATCCGAGAGTAGGAGTGATCGGCCGACGATGCCGGTATTTATCCACAGGTACGCCATGTTCATATGACTTTTCCTGCACAGGGCTCAGCTCACCGCAGACTGCGCACGTCGAGATGCCTGAGCACCCGGTCCACGATCTCCGGATCCGCCCCCGGCTCGCTCCGCGCCGCCAGCACCTCGTGCCGCGCTGCGCTCAGCATCTCGTTCTGGATGTTCCGGACCCGCCTCAGCCGCCTGGCCCGCTGGTGCTGCGCCTCCCGCCGCTCCTCCTCCCCCATGTCGGGACTGATCCGGATCCCGATGTCGAAGGCACGCCGCAGCATCTGCTCGGACAGCTCCTCGGGCAGGTCCTCCACCTGTTCGATCTCCCGGAGTCTGCGCTTGGCCGCCCTCGCGGCCCGCACCGCCAGCTCCTTCTCGAACTCCTTCTCCCGCTCGGAGTCGGCCCGTACCCCGAGCCACCGCACGAGGGACGGCAGCGTGAGCCCCTGCAGGACCAGCGTGACGATGATGACCCCGAAGGCGATGAAGACGATCTCGTCGCGGTCGGGGAACGGGGAGCCGGCGTCGGTCTTCAGCGGGATGGCCAGCGCCAGCGCCACCGAGGCCACCCCGCGCATTCCGGACCACCACATCACGACGGTCTCCCGCCAGCTGACCGGGATCTCCTCGTCGTAGTCCCGCCGCGCGTGCAGCCGCTTGGTCAGCCAGGTCGCCGGCAGCAGCCACACCAGCCGTACGACGATCACCACGCCCACCACGGCGGCGGCCCAGCCCAGCAGCTCGCCCCAGCGCCCCTGGGCCGTGCGGATGGCGTTGTGCAGTTCGAGGCCGATGAGCCCGAACGCCACACCGGTGACCAGGGTGTCGATGATGTCCCAGAAGGTGTGCCCGGCCAGCCGGGTCATCACGTCGTCGGCGTCGGTGGCGTACTCGGCGAGGAACAGCGCGGTGGTGAGCACCGCGAGCACCCCGGAGCCGTGCAGCTTCTCCGCGAGCACGTAGGAGGCGTACGGCACCAGCAGGGTCATGCCGATCTGCAGGGTCGGATCGCCCAGCAGGTCCATGAGCCTGTTCGCGCCCCAGCCGAGCACCAGGCCCACGGCCACCGCGACGACGGCGGACAGCACGAGGTCCACCCCGGCCCGCCACGCCGAGAACGAGCCGCTCACGACGGCGGCGATCGCCACGTGGTACAGCACGATGGCGGTGACGTCGTTGAAGAGCCCCTCGCCCTCCAGGATCGACACCAGCCGGCGCGGCAGCCCGAGCTGCCCGGCGACGCTGGTCGCGGCGACCGGGTCGGGCGGGGCGATCAGCGCGCCGAGCGCGAAGGCGGCGGCGATGGGCAGTCCCGGCACGATCGCGCCGGCGACGAACGCCACGCACACCATCGTGACGAACACCAGCGCGACGGCCAGCAGGAGGATCGGGCGGACGTTGGCCGCGAACTGCCGCCAGGAGGTGCGCCGCACCGCGGCGTAGAGCAGCGGCGGAAGCAGCCCGGGCAGGATCAGCTCCGGCGGGATGTTCACGTTCGGCACGAAGTCGGCCACCGCGAGGACGCCGCCGAACAGGGTCATCAGCACCGGCGCCGGTACCCCGAACCGGTCCCCCACCGGGACGCTCACCAGGGCCCCGAGCAGCAGGACGAACAGCAGAGCCAACTGGTCCACGGCCGGCGCTCCGGGGGTCGACGGTCACACGGCAGGCCTCAAGCCTGCCATCCGACCCGCCCGAACGCCTGCCGCCGCAGGGCGCTGCGCGAGCTTCTACAGCTCCCGGCGCATCGCCCGGTGCGGGATGCCGGCGTCGGGGAACTCCGGGCCGTACGCCGCGTAGCCGAGCCGCTCGTAGAAGCCCAGCGCGTGGGTCTGTGCGTGCAGGTCCACCGCGGTGAGGCCACGCGCGCGTGCCGCCTCCTCGATGGCCCGCACCAGGGCCACGCCGACGCCCAGCCCGCGGGCCTCACGGGCGACTGCGAGCCGCCCCAGGGAGCCCACCGAGGCGTCCCCGCCGGTCTTCGCCGCCGCGGCCTCGCCGTGCAGCAGCCGCCCGGTGCCGAGCGGCACACCGTCCTCGCGGACCGCGAGGACATGCACGGCGACCGCGTCGTAGGCGTCGTACTCGATGGTCTCGTCGACGCCCTGCTCGCGGACGAAGACCTCCTTGCGGACCGCGAAGCAGGACTCGCGGTCGGCGCGGTCCTCGGCGACCCGGACGGTGTACGGCGCGCTCACGCGTACGTCTCCTCGCGGACCTGGTCGAGGGCCTTCTGCAGGTCCGCGGGATAGGCGCTCTCGAACTCCACCCACTGGCCGTCCCCGGGGTGCTCGAAGCCGAGGCGCACGGCGTGCAGCCACTGGCGGGTCAGGTGCAGCCGCTTGGCCAGGGTGGGGTCGGCGCCGTAGGTGAGGTCGCCGACGCAGGGGTGGCGATGGGCGGACATGTGGACGCGGATCTGGTGGGTGCGGCCGGTCTCCAGCTTCACGTCCAGCAGGGAGGCGGCGCGGAAGGCCTCGATGAGGTCGTAGTGCGTCACCGAGGGCTTGCCGTCGGCCGTGACCGCCCACTTGTAGTCGTGGTTCGGGTGGCGGCCGATGGGCGCGTCGATCGTGCCGCTCGTCGGGTCCGGGTGGCCCTGGACCAGGGTGTGGTAGCGCTTGTCGACCGTGCGCTCCTTGAACTGGCGCTTGAGCGAGGTGTACGCCCGCTCCGACTTGGCGACCACCATCAGGCCCGAGGTGCCCACGTCCAGGCGGTGCACGATGCCCTGGCGCTCGGCCGCGCCGGAGGTGGAGATCCGGTACCCGGCGGCGGCGAGACCGCCGATGACGGTCGGGCCGCTCCAGCCCGGCGACGGATGCGCGGCCACGCCGACCGGCTTGACGATCACGACCACGTCCTCGTCGTCGTGCACGATCTCCATGCCCTCGACCGGCTCGGCGACCACCTGCACCGGCGCGGGCGCCTGCGGCATCTCGACCTCCAGCCAGGCGCCGCCGCTCACCCGGTCGGACTTGCCGACCACCGTGCCGTCGACCTGGACCTTGCCGGCCGCGGCCAGCTCCGCCGCCTTGGTGCGGGAGAAGCCGAACATGCGGGAGATGGCGGCGTCGACGCGCTCGCCCTCCAGGCCGTCGGGCACGGGCAGGGTGCGGATCTCGGGAATCGTGCTCACCCGTCGAGTATGCCGGACGGGTGGCAGCGGCCCGCACGAGCCTGTGGAAAACCGCCTGTGGACGCCCCGGCCTCAGTCCTTGTGGATGGTGCCGTCCGGGTCCAGGCCCCGGAAGGACAGCAGGACGATCAGGATGCCGCCGCACACGATCGCCGAGTCGGCCAGGTTGAACACGGCGAAGCCCTTGGGCGCGATGAAGTCCACGACCTTGCCCTCGAAGACGCCGGGCGACCGGAAGATCCGGTCGGTCAGGTTGCCGAGGGCGCCGCCGAGCAGCAGGCCGAGCGCGATGGCCCAGGGATAGCTGTAGAGCTTGCGGGCCAGGCGCATGATCACCACGATCACGGCCGCGGCGATCAGGGTGAAGATGATCGTGAAGGCCGCGCCGAAGCCGAAGGCCGCACCCGGGTTGCGGGTGGCGTTCAGCTCCAGCCAGTCCCCGACCAGCCTGATCGGCTCATGGCCCTCCAGCTTGGCGACCACGAGCAGCTTGCTGATCAGATCGAGGGCGTACGCGAACGCGGCCACCGCGAACAGGAGGGCGATCCGGCGCCCACGACCACTCCGGGCCTCGGCCGGGGCCTGCTGCCCGTCCGCGCCGGACGCGGCGGCCGGGGTGGACGCACCGGAGCCGACCGCAGCCGTCCGCTCGCCGCCGTCGTCCGGGGTGTCCGGCGTACCGATGATGCGCTCCGCCTCTGCCACGTGAGTCCCTCAACCTAGGTGCCTGACTGAGGACGAGACTACGGCACGGCCCCGCACAGTCAGGAGCGGCGTTCCTGCTTCTGTTTGCACTCGACGCACAGCGTGGCCCGGGGGAAGGCCTGCATCCGGGCCTTGCCGATGGGGTTGCCGCAGTTCTCGCACAGGCCGTAGGTGCCCGCGTCCAGCCGCTCCAGGGCGTGCTCGTTCTGAACCAGCATCTCGCGCGCGTTGGCTGCGAGCGCCAGCTCGTGCTCGCGGGTGATGTTCTTGGTGCCGGTGTCGGCCTGATCGTCTCCGGCGCCGTCCCCGGAGTCCCGCATCAGGCCCGCGAGGGAGGCCTCGGAGGAGCTGATCTCGGTGCGCAGCCGCTCCACCTCGGACAGCAGCTCGGCACGGGCCTCGGCGACCTCTTCCGGGGTCCAGGGGTCCTCACCGGGGCGCACCGCCAGCTCGCCGGGCTCCGCCGCGCCGACCCGCGCCTTCGGAAGGGCGGTCTCCGCCGTGGCCGTGCCAGGAGTCTTCTTCGCAACCACTGTCGTGGCTCCCGTCTGCTCCGCGGCCCGCGCCGCGCCCGCTTTCTTGGCCCTGCTCGTGTCGGCCGCCTCCGTGGAGACGCCTTTCGCGGCCGCCTTCCTGCCGCCGGCCTTCCGGGCCGGCGCCTTCTTGACGGCCGTCTCCTGCGCCGCTCCCTTCGCCGCCGGCTTCTTTCCACCGGACTTCTCTGCCACTGGCTTCTTCGGGGCCGCCTCGGCCGCCACCGCCACCCCGTCTGCGGCGACCGCCTTCCGGGCCGACGTCTTCTCGCCGCCGGCCTTCTTGCCAACCGCCTTCTTGGCCGGCCTCTCCCTGGCGGCCGTTTCCCTGTCGGCGGTCTCCTTTCCGGTCGCCTTCTTGGCCGACCCGGCCGCCATCTTCCCGGCCGCCTTCTTCATGGCCGTCTCTTCCCCCGCCGCCGCCTTCTTGGCGGCTGCCTCCTTGCCAGCGGACTTCCTGGCAGCCACCTTCTCAGCGGCCGCCTCCTTGCCCGCCGGCTTCCCGGCGGCCACCTTCCCGGCAGCCACCTCCTTGCCCGCCGACTTCCTGGCAGCCACCTTCCCGGCAGCCACCTCCTTGCCCGCCGACTTCCTGGCAGCCACCTTCTCGACAGCCACCTCCTTGCCCGCCGACTTCCTGGCAGCCGCCTTCCCGGCAGCCACCTCCTCGGCAGCCGCCCCCTTGCCCGCCGACTTCCCGGCAGCCACCTCATCGCCCGCGGACTGCCCGGCAGCCGCCTTCTCGACGGCCGCCTCCTTGCCCGCCGGCTTCCCGGCGGCCACCTTCTCAGCGGCCCCCTTCTCGGCAGCCGACTCCTCGGCGGCCGTCCTCTTGACGGCAGTTTTCCTGGCGGCCGTCCTCTTGACGGCGGTCTCGTCCTCGGCCGTCAGCGCCTTGTCCACGGACTTTCTGGGCGCCTTCTCCTCGGAGGCCGGATCCCTCGCCGCGGTCTTCCGCGCGGCCGTCTTCCCGGCGGCCGGCTCCTTCACGGCCGTCGCCCTCAGCGCCGTCTTCCTCGCGGCCGGCTGCGCGCCCCTCTCCGCGGTCGGCCGCTTCCTGCCGTCCACTGCCCTGGCCTCGCCGCCGGAGGCAATCGCGCCCCCGCGCCGGCCGGTCGCCGGCTGCTGTACGGCGGTCCTTTTCGCCACCATGGCCGCGACCCCTTCACATACTGTGATGTTGCTCGCGAATCGTTCTGGGACGATAAATCGACTTGAGTCCCGCGGCAACGGGGCACACCGCCCGATTCGCCCGCCCGCACTCCCCGCGCAGCGGGCCTGCATCCGTTGTGCCCAGCTCCCCGCCGGGTAATCCGCCGGCCCGGGCCCGCCCGGACCCGGGCGCCCGCCACCTGGCCATTCGGGTCATCCCGGACCGTCACGCGGCCGGCGGCCGCACCGCGCGGAAAACCGGTCGGCCGCTGTCCGCGCGGCGCCGTACACTGGGCGGAGCGAAAAGCGTGGATGGGGACGAGTAGCGGCGTACGCAGCCCAGAGCGACCCGGGGACGGTGAGAGCCCGGGGGCGAGCGCGACGTGAAGATCACCCCGGAGCCGCCGGAAGAAAGCCGCAGCCAGCAGGCCACGGCGAGTAGAGCCGGCTTCGCGACCCCAATGAGGGGGCTCACCGGCGCGTAGGGCGTGGCGGAGGGCCAAGGAGGGTGGTACCGCGGGAGCGCGCCGCAGACGGCGTAGGCAGGATCGAAGGCTCTCGTCCCTCCGACGGAAGGCAGCAAGTCCGTTGGAGGATGCTCGCAGATGACAGCGCCGACGTACCGCCAGGTGCCCGCACAGGTCGACCTGCCCGCTCTTGAGCACGCCGTGCTCGACTTCTGGCGCGAGCAGAAGATCTTCGCCAAGAGCCTGGAGCAGTCCGAGGGCCGCCCGGAATGGGTGTTCTACGAAGGCCCGCCCACCGCCAACGGCATGCCCGGCGCCCACCACATCGAGGCGCGCGTCTTCAAGGACGTCTTCCCGCGCTTCCGCACCATGCGCGGCTACCACGTGGCCCGCAAGGCGGGCTGGGACTGCCACGGCCTGCCCGTGGAGCTGGCCGTCGAGAAGGAGCTGGGCTTCTCCGGCAAGCAGGACATCGAGGCGTACGGCATCGCCGAGTTCAACGCCAAGTGCCGTGAGTCCGTGACCCGGCACACCGACGCCTTCGCCGAGCTCACGACCCGCATGGGCTACTGGGTCGACCTGGACGACGCGTACCGGACCATGGACCCCGAGTACGTGGAGTCGGTCTGGTGGTCGCTGAAGGAGATCTTCACCAAGGGCCTGCTGGTCCAGGACCACCGCGTCGCCCCCTGGTGCCCGCGCTGCGGCACCGGCCTGTCGGACCACGAGCTGGCGCAGGGCTACGAGACGGTCGTCGACCCGTCCGTGTACGTCCGTTTCCCGCTCACCTCCGGTCCGCTCGCCGGCGAGGCCGCCCTCCTGGTGTGGACGACGACCCCCTGGACCCTGGTGTCCAACACGGCGGTCGCCGCGCACCCGGAGGTCACCTACGTCGTCGCCACCGACGGCGAGGAGAGGCTCGTCGTCGCCGAGCCGCTGCTCGCCAAGGCACTCGGCGAGGGCTGGGAGAGCACGGGTCAGACCTTCACCGGCGCCGAGATGGAGCGCTGGACGTATCAACGTCCGTTCGAGCTAGTGGAGTTCCCGGAGCCGGCCCACTACGTGGTGAACGCCGACTACGTCACCACCGAGGACGGCACGGGTCTGGTCCACCAGTCCCCCGCCTTCGGTGAGGACGACCTCAAGGTCTGCCGCGCCTACGGCCTGCCCGTCGTGAACCCGGTCCGCCCGGACGGCACCTTCGAGGAGAATGTCCCGCTGGTCGGCGGCGTCTTCTTCAAGAAGGCGGACGAAAAGCTCACCGCGGACCTGCAGCAGCGCGGCCTCCTCTTCAAGCACGTCGCGTACGAGCACAGCTACCCGCACTGCTGGCGCTGCCACACCGCGCTGCTCTACTACGCGCAGCCGTCCTGGTACATCCGCACGACGGCGATCAAGGACCGCCTGATCCAGGAGAACGAAAAGACCAACTGGTTCCCGGACACGGTCAAGCACGGCCGGTACGGCGACTGGCTGAACAACAACATCGACTGGGCGCTGTCCCGCAACCGCTACTGGGGCACCCCGCTGCCGATCTGGCGCTGCGAGGACGACCACCTCACCTGCGTGGGCTCCCGCGCGGAGCTGACCGAGCTGACGGGCACCGACCAGTCGGGCCTGGACCCGCACCGCCCGTACATCGACGAGGTCACCTTCGCCTGCCGCCACGACGGCTGCGGCAAGAGGGCCACGCGCGTGCCCGAGGTCATCGACGCCTGGTACGACTCGGGCTCGATGCCGTTCGCGCAGTGGGGCTACCCGTACAAGAACAAGGAGCTGTTCGAGAGCCGCTACCCGGCGCAGTTCATCTCCGAGGCGATCGACCAGACCCGCGGCTGGTTCTACACGCTGATGGCCGTCGGCACGCTGGTCTTCGACAAGTCGTCGTACGAGAACGTCGTCTGCCTGGGCCACATCCTGGCCGAGGACGGCCGCAAGATGTCCAAGCACCTGGGCAACATCCTGCAGCCGATCCCGCTCATGGACCAGCACGGCGCGGACGCTGTGCGCTGGTTCATGGCGGCGGGCGGCTCCCCCTGGGCGGCACGGCGTGTCGGCCACGGCACCATCCAGGAAGTCGTCCGCAAGACCCTGCTGACGTACTGGAACACGGTGGCCTTCCAGGCGCTGTACGCCCGTACGTCGGACTGGGCGCCCAGCGCGGCCGACCCGGCCCCGGCCGAGCGCCCGCTGCTGGACCGCTGGCTGCTGTCCGAGCTGCACGCGCTCACGGACCAGGTGACGCAGTCCCTGGAGGCGTACGACACCCAGCGGGCCGGCAAGCTGCTGTCGGCGTTCGTCGACGACCTCTCGAACTGGTACGTCCGCCGTTCGCGCCGCCGCTTCTGGCAGGGCGACAAGGCCGCGCTGCGCACGCTGCACGAGGTGCTGGAGACGGTCACCAAGCTGTTGGCGCCGATCACGCCGTTCATCACCGAGCGGGTGTGGCAGGACCTGATCGCGCCCGTGACCCCGGGCGCGCCGGAGTCCGTGCATCTGGCTTCCTGGCCGGAGGCGGACCTGGCGGCGATCGACCCGGAGCTGTCGAAGCAGATGGTCCTGGTCCGCCGGCTGGTGGAGCTGGGCCGGGCCACGCGCGCGGAGTCGGGCGTCAAGACGCGTCAGCCGCTGTCCCGCGCGCTGATCGCCGCGACCGGCTTCGAGTCCCTGGACCCGGAGCTGCACGCGCAGATCACCGAGGAGCTGAACGTCTCCTCGCTGGCGTCGCTGTCCGAGGTCGGCGGCAGCCTGGTGGACACCACCGCCAAGGCCAACTTCCGCGCGCTGGGCAAGCGGTTCGGCAAGCGGGTGCAGGACGTGGCCAAGGCGATCGCCGCCGCCGACGCGGCCGCGCTCTCCCTCGCGCTGCGGGAGGGCACGGCCTCGGTGGAGGTCGACGGTGAGACGGTGACCCTCGCTCCCGACGAGGTGATCATCACCGAGACCCCGCGTGAGGGCTGGTCCGTGGCCTCCGACTCGGGCGCCACGGTGGCGCTGGACCTGGAGATCACCGAGGAGCTGCGGCAGGCGGGCCTGGCCCGTGACGCGATCCGGCTGATCCAGGAGGCCCGGAAGAACAGCGGCCTGGATGTGGCCGACCGGATCGCTCTGCGCTGGGTGTCGACCGACCCCGCGGTGGTCGCTGCGCTGGCCGAGCACAGTGAGCTGATCGCCGAGGAGGTTCTGTCGACGGACTTCCAGCAGGGCGAGGGCGACGACAGCTTTGGTGAGCCGTTCGCCGACGAGGGGCTGTCTCTCACGTTCCGGCTGCGGAAGGCGTAAGCGCCGAACCCGCTGCGAAGGGCCCGGTCTCCGTCTCGGAGGCCGGGCCCTGCTGTTTCTTCACTCAACCCGCGTAAAAAGGGCGGGCCCCCGGGACCGAAGTCCTGGGGGCCCGCCCTATTGAGCGCTGCCGACGCCGTTGTCGTACTAGTGCCCGATGCTCAGTTGTCGTCCTCGTCGATCAGGAACCCGCGCATCGGCGAGGGTGCCTGACCCATCGGGGACGGGCCCTGCGGGCGGACCGGGGCCATGGGCTGGGTCATGGCCGGGGTCATCTGCTGCTGGCCGCCGTAGGACGGGGCGGACGGACCGGGGTTGCCGCCCATCGTCTGGTTGCCACCGTAGGACGGGGCGCCGGCCGGAGCCATGGAAGGCGCCGGGGACGGCGGCAGCGACGCGGTCGCCGGGGTGCGCGGCGGGGCCAGGGAGTCGTCGGCCTGGGTCTCCAGCTGGCGCAGCTGGGACTCGAGGTACGACTTCAGGCGCGTGCGGTACTCGCGCTCGAAGCCGCGCAGGTCCTCGACCTTGCGCTCCAGCGTGGCGCGGGCGGACTCCAGGGAGCCCATCGCGACGCGGTGCTTCTCCTGCGCGTCCCGCTCCAGGGCGTCGGCCTTGGCACGGGCGTCACGCTCCAGACCCTCGGCACGGCTGCGGGCCTCGCCGACGATCTTGTTGGCCTCGGAGCGGGCCTCGGCGATCGCCTGGTCGGCGGTCTGCTGGGCCAGCGAGAGGACACGGGCGGCACTGTCGCCACCCGGGCCCTGACCGGGGCCGCCCATCGGGCCGCCCATGGGGCCGCCCATCGGGCCACCCATCTGCTGCATGGGCGGCTGGCCGCCCATCGGGCCCTGACCCATCGGACCCTGACCCATCGGACCCTGGCCCATCGGACCGGGACCCTGCGGGCCGCCCTGACCGCCGGGACCGGCGGGCAGCTGCGGGGCGCCGCTCGGCAGCTGGGGCGGGCCACCCATGGGGCCACCCATCTGCTGCTGCGGCGGGCCCGATATGCCGGCGGGCACCGGAGCGCCGGGACCTCGCATGCCCTGCTGAGGCATGCCCTGCTGAGGCATGCCCTGCTGAGGCATGCCCTGCTGCTGCGGGTGCTGCTGCTGGTCCTGCTCCGGCGGGCCCTTGCGCATGTTCTGCTGGTTCTGCGCGGCCGCACGGGTCGCCGCGGCCAGCTTGGCGCGCAGGTCCTCGTTCTCGCGGAGCAGGCGGGTCAGTTCGGCTTCGACCTCGTCGAGGAAGGCATCGACCTCGTCCTCGTCATAGCCTTCTCGGAGGCGGACGGTCGTGAACTGCTTGTTCCGCACGTCCTCGGGGGTCAACGGCATCTCTTCACCTCAACGTAGTCATCGGCAGTCGGCAAGACCGTATCGTCCACCCTCATCACATGAAGCTCCCCGTGATGGAGAGGAGGATGTAGACGATGATCATCAGTACGAAGAAGGACAGGTCGAGCGCCACGCCCCCGAGACGCAACGGCGGGATGAACCGCCGCAGAAGCTTCAGCGGTGGATCGGTGACAGTGTAGGTGGCCTCCAGTACGACCACCATCGCCTTGCCGGGTTGCCACGAGCGGGCGAACTGGAACACATAATCCATCACGAGCCGGAAGATGAGCACGGCGAGGAACACCAGCAGCGCGGTGTGGACCACCGTGACGAACACGCTCATGGTCTGCGCTTCCCTCTCCCCTGTTCCATGCTCTTCCGAGCCTCGATCCGGTTGCCTGTGTCTCAGCTCTGGTTGAAGAACCCGCCCTCTGCGATGCGGGCCTTGTCCTCCGCCGTGACATCGACGTTAGCAGGAGACAACAGGAACACCTTCTGCGTCACCCGCTCGATGCTGCCGTGAAGACCAAACACCAAACCGGCCGCAAAGTCGACAAGTCGCTTCGCGTCTGTGTCATCCATCTCAGTCAGATTCATGATCACCGGGGTTCCCTCACGGAAGTGTTCCCCGATGGTACGGGCCTCGTTGTAGGTCCGCGGGTGCAGCGTGGTGATCCGGTAAGGCTCTCGCTCGGACACAACCTTGGGCATGATCACCGGTGCGTTCTTCTCCAGGGACTGACGTTCTGGTGTGATGGACGCCACGGGCGCGATGCGCGCCGGACGCCCGGATTCCGCGGCGAGCGAAGTCGATCGGACCACCGGCTCGCGCGGCGCGGGCGGTTGCACGATTCGCACCTCTTCGTCCCTTTGGGACTGATCTCTGTGCGATTGGTGTGACGATTCGTGCCGTCGATGATCCCGCTCGGGCTCCGGGTCCAACTCGGGCTCGAAGTCGTCGTCGGGGTCGAATCCGCGGCCGTCGTACCCATCGTCCTCCACGAGGCCGAGGTAGACCGCCATCTTGCGCATCGCGCCGGCCATGCTCTGAGTCCTCCGCTCTGTGGTGGATCGACTGACGACTGCCAAGTGCCCGCGATCCACGAGGTCGTTGTGCCCGTCTTCACAGGCATTGACCATATTTTCTGCTGTGGTCCGACTTCCTGGCGACGTTACCCGAGCCCGGGGCGGACTCCGAGTACCGCAGTGCCGACGCGCACATGTGTCGCCCCGGCGGCCACGGCCTGTTCGAGGTCCGCACTCATCCCTGCCGACACCATGGTTGCAGCCGGATGGGCTCGGCGCAGGTCGGTCGACAAATCCATGAGCCGTTCAAACGCCGCCTGTTCGCGTCCCGCGTACTCGCCGGTGAGCGGAGCGACCGTCATCAGCCCGTCGAGCCGCAGTCCCGGTGCTTCACCGATGAGGTCGGCCAACTCTTCGATTCCGCCCGGCGCGACGCCTCCGCGCTCGCCGCGGCCGTTCTCTCCCGCGTCCAGCGCGACCTGAACGAGACAGCCGACCTCGCGCCCGGCCCGCACGGCCTCCTTCGACAGAGCTGTGACGAGCTTGGAACGATCCACGGACTGCACGACATCGGCGTAACCGACCACGGAACGGACTTTATTGGTCTGCAATTGACCGACAAAATGCCATTTCAGCGGCAGATCGGCGCAAGCCGCGGCCTTCGGCGCGGCGTCCTGGTCGCGGTTCTCGGCGACGTGACGCACACCGAGTTCCGACAGAATCCGTACATCACCGGCCGGGTAGGTCTTGGTGACCACGATCAGGGTCACCTCCTCCCGCTTGCGCCCGGCCGCCACGCACGCGGCGGTGATGCGCTCCTCCACTTTCGCCAGGTTCGCGGCGAGTTGGGTCTTACGGTCCGTCATGCCCCATCAGTCCAGCCAGACATAGCCCGCGAGCCGCCCGGTGGTGCGGTCACGGCGGTACGAGAAGTGGTCGCCCGACTCCAGCGTGCACTCCGGCGACTGCGCCCGGTCGCACACCCCGAGCCGGTCGAGCTGCGCGTGCACCCCGGCGCTCACGTCGACCGCCGGCGTACCCCAGCTCGTCTCAGCGTGCGCCGCCGGCTCGACGGCCGCCACCTCGGCGCGCATCGCCTCCGGCACCTCGTAGCAGCGCCCGCAGACGGCCGGTCCGGTGCGGGCGAGGATCCGGCCCGGCTCGGCGCCGAGTTCGACCATGGCCCGTACGGCGGCGGGGACGACCCCCTTGACCATGCCGGGCCGGCCCGCGTGCGCCGCCGCGGCGACCCCGGCGACGGGATCGGCGAGCAGCACCGGCACACAGTCGGCGGTGAGGACGGCGAGGGCGAGTCCGCGGCGCGCGGTGACGATCGCGTCGACCTCCGGCACCGGGAGCTCTCCCCAGGGCTCGTCCACCACGGCCACATCGGCGCCGTGCACCTGGTTCATCCAGACGACCCGGTCCGGGTCGATGCCGAGCGACTTGGCCACGATGTCCCGGTTGGCCCGTACCGCCTCGGGGGCGTCGCCGACCGCGCCGCCGAGGTTGAGCTCCTCATACGGAGCGGCGCTCACCCCGCCCCACCGGTCGGTGAAGGCGAAGTGCGCGCCGCTCACGCTCTCGCGCCGTCCTATCACTTCAGGAAGTCCGGGACGTCCAGCTCCTCGGCCGCGCTGTCCGCGTAGGCGGTCCGCTGTGCCGGGGGGACCGGCGGGGCGGCCGGGATGTCGGCCACCGGCTCGGGCACGGGCTCCGGCTCCTCCTTGGGCTTGACGCTGCCCAGCGAGCCGAAGGACGGACGGCTGGGCTCGCTCGGCCGGGCCGCGGGCTCCTCGCGGCGCGAGCCCGCCGAAGCCGAGGCCGAGCCGAGGACGTTGTCCCGGCGGGCCGGAGGCTGGCCGCCGTCGAAGCCGGCCGCGATCACGGTGACCCGGACCTCGTCGCCGAGGGCGTCGTCGATGACCGCGCCGAAGATGATGTTGGCCTCGGGGTGGGCGGCCTCGCTGACCAGCTGGGCCGCCTCGTTGATCTCGAACAGACCGAGGTCGGAGCCGCCGGAGATGGAGAGCAGCACGCCACGGGCGCCGTCGATGGACGCTTCCAGCAGCGGCGAGGAGATCGCCATCTCGGCGGCGGCCACCGCGCGGTCGTCGCCGCGCGCCGAGCCGATGCCCATGAGGGCGGAACCGGCCTCGGACATGACCGACTTCACATCGGCGAAGTCGAGGTTGATGAGGCCGGGGGTGGTGATGAGGTCGGTGATGCCCTGGACACCGGAGAGCAGGACCTGGTCGGCGGACTTGAAGGCGTCCAGGACCGAGACCTGGCGGTCCGAGATGGACAGCAGCCGGTCGTTGGGGATGACGATGAGGGTGTCGACCTCTTCGCGCAGCTCGGCGATGCCGTCCTCGGCCTGGTTGGCGCGGCGCCGTCCCTCGAAGGTGAACGGGCGCGTGACCACGCCGATGGTGAGGGCGCCGAGGGAGCGTGCGATGTTGGCCACGACGGGCGCGCCGCCGGTGCCGGTGCCGCCGCCTTCACCGGCCGTCACGAAGACCATGTCGGCCCCCTTGAGGACCTCCTCGATCTCCTCGCGGTGGTCCTCGGCGGCCTTGCGGCCGACGGCCGGGTTGGCTCCGGCGCCGAGTCCGCGGGTGAGTTCGCGGCCGACGTCCAGCTTGACGTCGGCGTCGCTCATCAACAGCGCCTGAGCGTCGGTGTTGATGGCGATGAACTCGACGCCCTTGAGACCGACCTCGATCATCCGGTTGATGGCATTGACACCACCGCCGCCGACACCGATGACCTTGATGACTGCGAGGTAGTTCTGCGGTGCTGCCACGTCGAAGGCCTCTCGCCTCGAATTACGTTGCCGTCGCCGTGCGGTGCCCCGCGCCGGGACGACAGATGCCGAATGGGACGGTCCGTAACGCCGACCCGAACCCTAACCCTGAAGTTTAGGGTTACCAGTGTGTCTGTTCTCTGAAGTCTTCTGAACAGGACACTAAGTCGACAAGTGGCGCCCGTTCAACGAACACGCCGAACCTCCCGTTTTTCTTTTCACCCTATGTGATCAGCCATAGCAGTGCCCAACCAGGGTGCTGGCCTGCGCCGATGTGCGTCAACTACCCGATGACGCAGGGGCGGTGGGAACGCTGACATCGAAATGCCGCGCGCCGGGAGCTGCTTTCATGAGAGCTGCGAGGGTCCGCGCCTTGGCGCGGCCGTTCTCGCCGCTGCCCCAAGCGACCGTGCGGCCGTCGGCCAACTCCAGCGAGATGTCGTCGTAGGAACGGACTTGGACGGTCCGGGTGTCCGCCGCCACGGCGGCCGGCAGCTCGCCGGCGACCAGGACCGCCTCGCGCACCAGCCGGTCGGCGCCGAAGCGGCGGAGGCTCGCGGAGCCGGAACCCGTGCGGGAGACGGACAATTCCAGCACCGGAACGCCATTCGGCGCCTGAGAAACCGTGGCGAATCGGACACCTTCGTGGTCGATTTCGATGAAATTCCGATCTTTTCGGACAATCAGAACCGGGGTACGCTCGGTCACTTTCAGACCGATTCCATGGGGCCAGGACCGGACCACATCAACGGTGTCAATTCGGGGCAATTTCCGGCGAAGTCGGGCTTCGATGCCATCGGTGTCGACGGAAATCATCGGCGCCCCGACCGGTACGTCCGCCGCGTCCAGCACCTCGGCGGGGATGAGCACGCGCGTGCCGGACACCGAGACGTGCCGGACGCGCAGCCAGCTAGAGCCGTACAACACCCAGATGCCACCGGCCCCGAGGAGCACGGCGAGCGCGGCCAGGATGACGATCGTACGAAGAGGCGGTCTCCTGAGCCGGCGGACGAGCGGCGGGCCGGACGACTCCTGCTGGCGTTCACCGCGCTCGGCGGTCGTCGGTCCGGCCACGCGCGCTCCCTTTCTTGGCTCGGCTCACCTCCGGGGCGCGCCCCTTCGGCTCACTCGCCGATGCTAGTGGTGGCGCGAGGCGATCGCCTCGTACACCATGCCGACGAGCAGCTCGTCGGCGTCCCGGCGGCCGAACTCGCTTGCCGCGCGGGACATCTCGTACAGCCGGTGCGGATCGGCGAGCACGGGCAGGACGTTCTGCTGGACCCACTCCGGCGTGAGTTCCGCGTCGTCGACCAGGAGGCCGCCGCCGGCCTTGACCACCGGCTGGGCGTTGAGCCGCTGTTCGCCGTTGCCGACGGGCAGCGGGACATAGGCGGCCGGCAGTCCGACGGCGGAGAGTTCGGCGACGGTCATCGCGCCCGCACGGCAGAGCATCATGTCGGCCGCGGCGTACGCGAGGTCCATCCGGTCCAGGTAACTTACCGGGATGTAGGGGGGCATTCCCGGCATCTGGTGCACCTGCGGCAGTTCGTTCTTCGGGCCGACCGCGTGCAGGATCTGGATGCCGGCCTGCTGCAGCCACGGGGCGACCTGCTGGACGACCTCGTTGAGACGGCGGGCCCCCTGGGAGCCGCCGGAGACGAGCAGCGTGGGCAGGTTCGGGTCGAGGCCGAAGCGGTGCCGGGCCTCGGGGCGGGCGGCGGCGCGGTCCAGGGTGGCGATGGAGCGGCGCAGCGGGATGCCGATGTAGCGGGCGTCGCGCAGCTTGCTGTCGGGCGTGGAGACGGCGACCCGGGCCGCGTACCGCGAGCCGATCTTGTTGGCCAGGCCGGGGCGGGCGTTGGCCTCGTGGATCACGATGGGCACACCGAGGCGCTTGGCGGCCAGATAGCCGGGCAGGGCGACATAGCCGCCGAAACCGACCACGACGTCCGCCTTGGTGCGCTCCAGGATCTGCTCGGCGGCCTTGATGGTGCCGCGCAGCCGGCCCGGGACGGTGATCAGCTCGGGGGTCGGCTTACGGGGCAGCGGCACCGCCGGGATCAGCGCCAGCTCGTAGCCGCGCTCCGGGACGAGCTTGGTCTCCAGGCCGCGTTCCGTGCCCAGGGCCGTGATCCCCACGGTCGGGTCCTGCCTGCGCAGGGCGTCCGCGAGGGCGAGCGCGGGCTCGATGTGGCCGGCGGTCCCCCCACCGGCGAGTACGACATGCACCGAAATTCACCGCTCTCCGGACGAACGCGCCGCCGAGGCACGCCGTCGCATCGTGTTCCATCTCCGAGGCCCCCGCTCAGCACCGGAGCCTCCCGCCCGCTTTCTACCAAAGCGAGGTTGCCGCATCGCAAGCGCCGCCCGCGCAGCGGGCTCGTCGCGCGCGAAGGCGATCAGCAGCCCGATGGCGAACATGGTCGGCAGCAGGGCGGACCCTCCGTAGGAGAACAGCGGGAGAGGGACACCGGCGATCGGCAGCAGACCGAGCACCGCACCGATGTTGATCACCGCCTGGGCGGTGATCCAGGTGGTCACGCCTCCCGCGGCGTACCTCACGAAGGGGTCCTCCGTGCGTCCGGCCACGCGGATACCCGCATAGCCTAGAGCCGCGAACAGGGCGAGCACCGACAGCGTCCCCGCCAGCCCCAGTTCCTCACCGGTGACGGCGAAGATGAAGTCGGTGTGGGCCTCCGGCAGTTGGCCCCATTTTTCCACACTCGCACCGAGACCGGAACCGAAGAGTCCGCCGGAGGCGAGGGCATAGATGCCGTGCGCGCCCTGCCAGCACATGTCGTTCGGGCCGGGGTCGGTGGCGGCGATGCAGCTGAGCCGGTTCAGCCGGTGGGGGCTGGACCAGATGGCGAGCGCGGCGAGCAGCCCGGCGACACCCAGCACCCCGGAGAACAGCCGGGTCGGCGCTCCCGCGAGCCACAGCAGCCCGAACAGGATCGCGGTCAGGATGATCGTCGTACCCATGTCGCCGCCGAGCATGATCAGCCCGAGCAGCAGGAAGGTGACCGGCACCAGCGGCACCAGCATGTGCTTCCACTGGGCCAGCAGCCTCTTCTCCTGCTTGCGGGCGATCAGGTCCGCGCCCCACAGCACCAGGGCCAGCTTGCCGAACTCGCTGGGCTGGATCTGGAAGGAGCCGCCGAGGGCGATCCAGTTCTGGTTGCCGTTGACCGCCATCCCTATCCCGGGGATCTGCACCAGGACCATCAGGAAGACGGCGCCGGCGAGGATCGGGTACGCCAGCGCCCGGTGCAGTTTCACCGGCATGCGGGAGGCCACGAACAGCAGTACGCCGCCGATGACCGCGGCGAGGAACTGCTTGCGGAAGAAGTACGACCCGGGCAGCGACAGCTGCAGCGCCGTGATCTGGGAGGCCGAGTAGACCATCACCAGACCGAGCACGGTGATCAGCAGGGTGCCGCCGACGATCAGGTAGTAGGCGGTCAGCGGCCGGTCCCAGGCCTTGCGGGCGCGCGTGTAGAGCCGTTGTACGGAGTTCTCGCGCGGCGGGCGGGGCGCCGCGGGCCTACTGGCGGCGCGCTGAGCCGGTGGACGGCCTGTACGGCTACCGGACATCACCAGCTCCTCGCGCCCGCCGACCAAACCCGAGCCACATCCGCCTCACGCGTCCCTCCAAGGGTCCCGAAGCACCCCAGGTGGCCGAGACCCGCCGTCAGGCGCCCGCGCCGAGTTCGCGGACCGCCGCCGCGAACGCGTCACCGCGCTGGTTGTAGTTGGTGAACATGTCCATGGAGGCGCAGGCCGGGGCCAGCAGCACCGTGTCACCGGGCTTCGCGAGCCGCTTCGCTTCCGTCACCGCCTGGAGCATCGCCCCAGTGTCGGTCCGGTCGAGGTCGACCACGGGTACTTCCGGGGCGTGTCGCGCGAGGGCGTCGCGGATCAGCTCACGGTCGGCGCCGATCAGGACGGCACCGCGAAGGCGCTTCGCCGACCTGGCGACCAGCTCGTCGAACGTCGCGCCCTTCGCCAGACCACCCGCAATCCATACGATCGACTCATATGCCGCCAACGAGGCTTCCGCGGCGTGGGTGTTGGTCGCCTTGGAGTCGTCGATGTACGCGACCCCGTCGAGGTCGGCGACATGCGCGATGCGGTGCGCGTCCGGGCGGAAGGCCTTGAGGCCCTCCCGTACGGCCTTGGCGGGCACCCCGAAGGCACGCGCGAGGGCCGCCGCGGCAAGGGCGTTGGCGATGTTGTGCGGGGCCGGCGGGTTGATGTCGGAGACCTCGGCCAGCTCCTGGGCGTTCTTCTGCCGGTTCTCGACGAAGGCGCGGTCGACCAGGATGCCCTCCACGACGCCGAGTTGGGAGGGGGCGGGGGTGCCGAGAGTGAAGCCGACGGCCCGGCAGCCCTCCTCCACGTCGGCCTCGCGCACCAGCTCCTCGGTCAGCTTGTCGGCCACGTTGTAGACGCAGGCGACCCGATTTCCTTCGTAGATACGGCCCTTGTCCTTGGCGTACGCCTCCATCGAGCCGTGCCAGTCGAGGTGGTCCGGGGCGAGGTTGAGGACGGCGGCGGAGTGGGCGCGCAGCGAGGGCGCCCAGTGCAGCTGGTAGCTGGACAGCTCCACGGCGAGGACGTCGTACTCCTCGTCCCCGAGCACCACGTCCAGCAGCGAGACGCCGATGTTGCCCACGGCGGCCGTGCGCAGGCCCGCGGCCCGCAGGATGGACGCGAGCATCTGCACGGTCGTGGTCTTGCCGTTGGTGCCCGTGACGGCCAGCCAGGGCGCCGCGTCGGGTCCGCGCAGGCGCCAGGCCAGCTCGACGTCGCCCCAGACCGGCACGCCCGCCGCGGCGGCCGCCGTGAAGAGGGGCTTGTCGGGCTTCCAGCCGGGCGCCGTGACGATCAGCTCGGTGCCCTCCGGCAGGGTCGCCCCGTCGCCGAGGCGCACGGTGATGCCGAGCGCCTCCAGTTCGGCGGCCTGCTCACGCGCGCGTGCGTCGTCGCCGTCGTTGACGACCGTGACGACTGCCCCGCGCGCGTGCAGCACCTTCGCCGCCGGGACGCCGGAGACACCGAGCCCGGCGACGGTGACGTGCTTGCCCTGGAAGTCGTAGAGCTCCGAGGTGGAGGTCACTTTTCCGCTGCCCATCCTGCATAGAAGAGGCCCAGTCCGACAATCACACAGATGCCCTGAATGATCCAGAATCGGACCACCACCAGGACCTCGGACCAGCCCTTGAGTTCGAAGTGGTGCTGGAGTGGCGCCATCCGGAAGACGCGCCTGCCGGTGAGCCGGAAGGAGCCGACCTGGATGACGACCGACATGGTGATGAGGACGAACAGACCGCCCATGATGGCCAGCAGCAGCTCCGTGCGGGAGAGGATGGCCAGACCGGTGAGGACACCGCCGAGGGCGAGCGAGCCGGTGTCGCCCATGAAGATCTTCGCCGGCGAGGTGTTCCACCACAGGAAGCCCAGGCAGGCGCCCATCAGGGCGGAGGCGACCACCGCGAGGTCGAGCGGGTCGCGCACCTCGTAGCAGGCGGCCGGGTTGGTCAGGGTCTGCGCGTTGGCGCAGGACTCCTGGAACTGCCAGACGCCGATGAACGTGTAGGCGCCGAAGACGAGCACGGAGGCGCCGGTGGCCAGTCCGTCCAGACCGTCGGTGAGGTTCACGCCGTTCGACATCGCGAGGATCATGAACAGCGCCCAGACGACGAACAGCACCGGGCCGATCGTCCAGCCGAAGTCGGTGATGAACGACAGCTTGGTGGAGGCCGGGGTGTTGCCGCGCGCGTCGGCGAACATCAGCGACAGCACCGCGAAGGCGATGCCTACGATCAGCTGGCCGGCCATCTTCGCCTTGGCCCGCAGACCCAGCGAACGCCGCTTGACGATCTTGATGTAGTCGTCGAGGAAGCCGACCAGGCCCATGCCGAACATCAGGCCGAGGACCAGCAGCCCGGAGTAGGTGGGCGGGTAACCGGTGATGAGCTTGCTCAGGAAGTACGCCGCGATCGTCGCCAGGATGAAGGCGATACCGCCCATGGTCGGCGTTCCGCGCTTGCTGGCGTGCTCACGCGGACCGTCGTCACGGATGTACTGGCCGTAGCCCTTGCGGGCGAGGAGCTTGATCAGCAGCGGGGTGCCGATCAGCGTCAGGAAGAGGCCAATAACTCCTGAGAACAGGATCTGCTTCATCATCGGGCGGCAACCTCACCCTCGGCACCGGTCTCGACGAGCGCCTGGGCAACGCTCTCCAGACCCACCGAACGGGACGCCTTCACGAGCACGACGTCCCCCGGGCGCAACTCGCTGCGCAACAGGTCGATCGCCGCCTGTGCGTCGGACACGTGCACCGACTCCTCACCCCACGAACCCTCGTTATATGCGCCCAGTTGCAGCCAGGAGGCCTCAATCCCCCCGACGGCGACGAGCTTGCTGACGTTGAGCCGGACGGCGAGCCGTCCGACGGCGTCGTGCTCGGCGAGCGCCTCGTCCCCCAGCTCGGCCATCTTGCCGAGCACCGCCCACGTGCGGCGCCCCTTGCCCATGGCCGCGAGTGCCCGAAGGGCGGCCCGCATGGACTCGGGGTTGGCGTTGTAGGCGTCGTTGACGATGGTCACGCCGTCCGGGCGCTCGGTGACCTCCATGCGCCAGCGGGAGAGGGAGCCCGCCTCGGAGAGCGCGGTGGCGATCTCTTCCGCGGACATGCCCAGCTCATGGGCGACGGCGGCCGCGGCGAGCGCGTTCGACACGTGATGCTCACCGTACAGGCGCATGGTCACATCACTTGCACCGGAGGGTGTGTGAAGCCTGAAGGAGGGCTGTCCGCTGTCCGTGAGTCGCACGTTCTCGGCGCGTACGTCCGCTTCGGCCGACTCTCCGAAAAGGACCACCTTCGCCTTGGTACGGGGGGCCATGGCGCGGACCAGCGGGTCGTCGGCGTTCAGGATCGCGGCGCCGTCCTCCGGAAGGCCCTCGATGATCTCGCCCTTGGCCTGGGCGATCTGCTCGCGGCCGCCGAACTCGCCGATGTGGGCGGTGCCGACGTTGAGGACCAGACCGATCCTGGGAGGCGTGAGGTCGGTGAGGTAGCGGATGTGCCCGATGCCGCGGGCGCCCATCTCCAGCACGAGGAACCGCGTCTCCTCGGTGGCGGACAGGGCGGTCAGCGGCAGCCCGATCTCGTTGTTGAGCGAGCCGGGCGTGAACACCGTCGGCGCCTTGCGCTGCAGCACCTGCGCGATCAGGTCCTTGGTGCTGGTCTTGCCCGCCGAGCCGGTCAGGGCGACGAGGGTCGCGCCGAGCCGGCGTACGACGTGCCGGGCGAGGGCGCCCAGCGCGGTCTGGACGTCGTCGACGACGATCGCGGGCACGCCGACCGGGCGCGACGCCAGTACGGCGACCGCGCCCGCCTCGATCACCTGCGCTGCGTAGTCGTGGCCGTCCACGCGTTCGCCGACGAAGGCGGCGAACAGGCTGCCGGGCAGCACCTCGCGGGAGTCCCGGACGACCGGTCCCGTGACCTCCACGGACGGATCCGGTATGTCGTGCGTCTGCCCGCCGACGACTGCTGCGATCTCGGCGAGGGAGAGGGCGATCACAAGTTCATCCCCTGGGTCTTCTGGATTTTCATCCCTGGGTTTTCTGGATGGCTTCGCGGAGCACCTGGCGGTCGTCGAAGGGACGGACCACGCCGGCGATGTCCTGGCCCTGCTCATGGCCCTTGCCCGCGACCAGCACGGTGTCGCCGGCCTGGGCGCGGCCCACTGCGGCGGCGATCGCGGCGGCCCGCTCCTCGAACAGGAGCACCTCGCCACGCTCGTGCGCAGGCACGGAGGCGGCGCCCTGGAGCATGGTCGCGAGGATCGCCAGGGGGTCCTCGGAGCGGGGGTTGTCGGAGGTCAGTACGGCCGTGTCGGCGAGCCGGGCCGCGGCGGCGCCCATCGGGGCGCGCTTGGTCCGGTCGCGGTCGCCGCCGCACCCGAGGACCACGTGCAGGCGGCCCTTGGTGACCTTGCGCAGCGCCTTGAGCACGGACTCGACGGCGTCGGTCTTGTGGGCGTAGTCCACGACCGCGAGATAGGGCTGCCCGGCGTCCACGCGCTCCAGCCGGCCGGGGACGCCCGGGACGGCGGCGATGCCGTCGGCGGCGGTCTGCGGGTCGAGACCGGCGGCGGCGAGCGCGACGACGGCGGCGAGGGTGTTCGCCACGTTGAAGGGGCCGGCGATCGGCGACTTGGCGTGGATCCGCTCGCCGTCCGGGCCGACGACGGTGAACGTCGAGTCCACCGGGCCGACCTGGACGTCCTCGGCGCGCCAGTCGGCGTCGGGGTGGCCCTCGGCGGAGAAGGTGACGACGGGGACCGTGGCCTCCTCGGCCAGCCGGCGGCCGTACGCGTCGTCCACGTTGATCACGCCGAGTTTGCTGCGTTTCGGGGTGAACAGCTGCGCCTTGGCCCGGAAGTAGTCCTCCATGTCGGAGTGGAACTCCATGTGCTCCGGGCTGAGGTTGGTGAACACGGCGATGTCGAAGACACAGCCGTCGACCCGGCCGAGGACCAGGGCGTGGCTGGAGACCTCCATGGCGACCGCCTCGGCGCCTCTTTCGCGCATGACCGCGAACAGGGCCTGGAGGTCGGTGGCTTCGGGGGTGGTGCGCTCCGACTTGATGCGCTCGTCGCCGATGCGGATCTCCACCGTGCCGATGAGGCCGGCGGGGCGGGACGCGCCCAGGCCGCCTTCGACGAGATAGGCGGTGGTGGTCTTGCCGGAGGTGCCGGTGATGCCGATCTGGAGCAGATCGCGGCCCGGGTGCCGGTAGATCGTGGCCGCCAGCTCTCCCATCCGTCCGCGCGGGTCGTCGACGACCAGGACGGGCAGTCCGGTCGCGGCGGCGCGCTCGGCACCCGTGGGGTCGGTGAGCACGGCGACGGCGCCCAGGCTCGCGGCCTGGTTGACGAAGTCGGCGCCGTGCAGCCGGGCGCCCGGGAGGGCGGCGTACAGGTCGCCGGGGCGGACGGCGCGCGAGTCATGGGTGATGCCCTTGATCTCGGCGGCGCCCTCCGGCGCGGTGACACCCAGCTGGTCGGCGAGCTCCGCGAGGGGTGTGGCGGGGAGCAGCGTCGGCCGGGGCAGTCCCGGATATGTCACGGGTTGGCCCTTCTGGGTGGTTTGGGACTGATCAGCGTGTGGCACGGCGGTGAGCGTACCGGGCGTACCCGCTCCGGAGCGAAGTGAGGGGTTCTCGGCCCCCTGGTTCCCGGGTTCCGGGGTGATCGTTGTCACGAGTTCGTTTCCTGGTGTTCCGGTGTGCTGATCAGGGCTTGTAGTCGACAGGCAGGTTCGTGGCCGGCGCCCCGGTCGGCGGGACCTGGAGGGTCTTCAGGGCGAACTCCATCACCTGCTTGTAGATGGGGCCACAGATCTGGCCGCCGAAGTAGCTGCCGGAGGTGGCGTTCTGGATGGCGCAGTAGACGGTGATGCGGGGGTTGTCCGCGGGTGCGAAGCCGGCGAACGACGAGGTGTACCCGTGGTACTTCCCGGTGGCCGGATCCACACGGTTGGCCGTGCCCGTCTTGCCCGCCACGTTGTATCCGGGGATGCGGGCCTTGACGCCGGTGCCCTGCTCGTCGTCCACGACGGACTCCAGCATCATGGCCACGGACCGGGCCGTCTTCTCGCTGACCACGCGGGTCTGCCTGGGCTTGGGCGCGGGGGTGAAGCGGCCGTCGGCACCCTTGCTGCCGCGGACCAGGGTCGGCTCGATCCGGACCCCGCCGTTGGCGATGGTCGAGTAGACGGAGGCGGCCTGGACGGCGTTGATGGAGAAGCCCTGGCCGAAAGGAATCGTGTACTGCTGCGAGGTGGACCACTTCTGGTACGGCGCGAGGATGCCCGGGGTCTCGCCCGGGAAGCCGAGTCCGGTGTAGCGGCCGATGCCGAACTTGCGCAGGTAGGAGTAGAGGACCTTGTTGGCCTCCGGCTGCGTCCTGCCGAGCTGGCCGGTGGCCAGGATGGTGCCGATGTTGCTGGACTTGGCGAGGACGCCGTTCAGCGTGAGGTTCCAGGTGGCGTGGTCGACGTCGTCGGAGAAGAGCCGGTCGCCGCGATGCAGCCGGTTCGGTACGACGACGTGGGTGAGCGGAGTGGCCGCGTTCTCCTCCAGTACGGCCGCCATGGACATCACCTTGGCGGTGGAGCCGGGCTCGTAGGCGTCCTGGACGGCCGCGTTGCCCAGGGCCGCACCGTCGGCCTTCGACAGGTCATTGGGGTCGAAACCGGGCGAGTTGGCCATGGCCAGGATCTGCCCGGTGCGGGTGTCCTGGACGACGACATAACCGCGGTCGGCCTTGGACTTCTTCACCTGTTGGGTGATGGCGTTCTGCGCGGCCCACTGGATGTCGCGGTCGATGGTCAGCTCGACGTCGGAACCGGGCACGGCGGGCGTCTCCGTCGATCCCGCCGTGGGCACCTCACGCCCCCCGGACTGGGCATAGCGGATCTTGCCGTCCTTCCCGGACAGCTGCTTGTTCAGCTCCTGCTCGATGCCGCCGCCGCCCTGGCCGTCGGCGTTGACCCAGCCCAGTATCCCGGCGGCGAGGTCGCCGTTGGGGTACACCCGCTGGCTGCTCGGGTCGGCGAAGACGCCGGCGAGCACGTTGACGGTGTTCTTGTCCGTCTCCGCCTTCTTGGCGAGCGCGGTCTTCAGGTCCTTGATCTGCTTCCAGACCTGCGGGGTCTGCCGGGTGGCGAGCCGGGCGTACCGGGAGTCCTTGCTCTTCGGCCGGAGCTTCTTCACGATGTCGCCCTGGCTCTGCCCGAGGATCGGCGAGAGCAGCGCGGCGGCCTGCTCCGGGCCGTCGTCGACCTTCAGCTGCTTGCTGCTGAACATCGTCGGATCGGCCGTGATGTCGTACGCGTCCTCGCTGATGGCGAGGGCCACGCCGTTGCGGTCGGTGATCCCGCCGCGCTCGGCGGCCAGCGTGTGCACGACATACCGGTTCTGCTCGGCCCGCGCGGCGTACGCGCTGGCGTCGACGGCCTGCACCTGGAGCAGCCGTACGACGAAGGCGATCAGGACCAGGGTCAGCGTGAGGCTGACCAGGCGCAGCCGGGGCCGCGGGCTGCCGAGCCGGAGCGGGCGCTGATACGGCGGCCGAGCACCGCTCGGCCGCCGCACCGGACGCGCACCGGGCCGGGGCTGCCGTACGGCACTCCTCGGCCGCGGCGGCTTGGCCGGCCCGGGCACACGACGGCGCGGCGGTTCCCTGTCGGACACTTCCGTCACCTGCCGGGGGTCGGGGTGGAAATGGGCTGGGGGGTGGACGGGTGCGGCGGAACGGCCCCCGCGCGGGCGGAGGCGACGGCGGCCGACCGGGGCTGTCCCGGTGCCGATGCGGTGGCGGAGGGCGTGACCGGGGCCGGCGTGGCGGGTGTGCCCGAGGTCGTGGAGGGGGCCGGGGCCGGGGTCAGGGCCTCGGGGGCGACCGGGTCGGTGAAGTCGGCGGACTCGGGGGTGGCGGCGCTCGGGACGCCCTTGATCCTGCCGTCGGAGCCGAGGAAGGCCGGGTCGCCGCCGGGGACCATGCCGAGTTGGCGGGCGCGGCGCTGGAGGGCGTCGGGAGAGGAGTAGGCGTCGATGTCCCGCTGGAGGGCCTGTTCCTCGTCGGTCAGGTTCTTCGTCCGCTTCTGCAGGTCGGCGAGCTTGAACGAGCCTTCGCTGAGCGCGGAGTTGAGCACCAGCAGTCCGATGAGACCGCCGCCGAGGAGCAGGACGACGAGCAGGACGAACGGGGTGCGGGCGGCCCGGGCCCGGCCAGCCGGAAAGAGCCGCACAAGCCGCGCGGCCCGCCCCTTCAACTGCGGTTTCCTACTCACAGCTCCCCCGGTCGGTCAGGGGCTCCTCGCAGCTCGGCCGCTCGCCCCGGAAACCCGCGCGGCACTCCGCATGACTACGGCGCTCCACACGGCGCCCCGGCCAAGCCCCGGGGTCCCCCCGGCGCTCCCGGTGGCTCCGGGAACCCCCGCGGCACTCCCGGCGAGTCCCGAGAACCGCACGGCGCTCCCAGCATGTTCCGGCGTCCCCACGGCAGCACTCCAGGCGAGTCCGGGAACCCTCGCAGCACTCCCGGCACATCCCGAGGTCCACTCGGCACTCCAGGCGAGTCCGGGAACCCTCGCAGCACTCCCGGCACATCCCGAGGTCCACTCGGCACTCCAGGCGAGTCCGGGAACCCTCGCAGCACTCC
>NZ_JBVIJE010000009.1:0-18206 GCF_055581585.1 Streptomyces sp. NPDC031426 | reverse complement strand
CTCCCGGCACGTCCCGAGGTCCGCGCGGCGCTTCCGGCGGCTCCGGGAACCCCGGCCCCGCTCCCCGCGAGTCCCGAGGTCCGCGTGGTGATCCCAGCGCGTTGCGGGGTCCCCGCACCACTCCCAGCAAGTCCCAAGGTCCACACCGCGAGCCCGGCGCGTTCCGAAGTCCACTCGGCACTCCAGGCGAGACCTGGGACCCTCGCGGCACTCCAGGCGGGACCTGGGACCCCCGCGGCACTCCCGGCGAGTCCCGAGAACCGCACGGCGAGCCCGGTGCGTTGCGGACTCCGCTCGGCGCTCCGGGCGAGACGTGGAAGCCCCGCGAGTCCGGGATGCCTCGTCGGTCCCCCGGTGCGGCCGAAGATCCTCGTGGCTGTCCTGGGGGGCCCGGCGAAGCACGCGAGCCGCGCGGTACCTGCGGGAAGCCACGCGACCCGCCTGGCGAGTTCGGGAATGTCCCTGACGCCCCTGGTGAGACCGGGCATCCCCGTGAGTCTCCCAGTGGGTTCGGGAATCCAACCGACCCGTCTCGGTCACTCGGCGTCCTCCCTGATGCGTTCGGCGCCGCGCAACCTGGCCGGTGCGGCCCGGCGGTTCTCGGCGACCTCTTCCTCGGTGGGAAGTTCGGCACCCCGGGTGAGCAGCTTGAGCCGCGGCTGGTAGCGCTCGGGCACCACCGGCAGCCCGGGCGGCGCGGTGGAGGCCGCGCCGGCCGTGAAGACCTGCTTGACCAGGCGGTCCTCCAACGAGTGGTACGAGAGGACGGCGATGCGCCCGCCGACGTCCAGGGCCTTCACCGCCGCCGGGATCGCCCGCTCCAGGACGGACAGCTCACCGTTGACCTCGATGCGCAGCGCCTGGAAGGTGCGCTTGGCGGGATTGCCGCCGGTGCGCTTGGCGGCCTGCGGCAGAGCGTCACGGATCAGCTCGACCAGCCGCGCGCTGTTGCTGAACGGCTCCTTCTCGCGCTCGCGCACGATCGCGGCCACGATCCGCTTGGCCTGCTTCTCCTCGCCGTACGCCCGCAGGATCCGTACCAGTTCGCCCGCCGGGTAGGTGTTCAGGACCTCGGCGGCGCTGATGCCGGTCGTCTGGTCCATCCGCATGTCCAGCGGCGCGTCCTGCGCGTAGGCGAAGCCGCGGTCGGCCTCGTCCAGCTGCATGGAGGAGACCCCGAGGTCGAACAGAACGCCCTGCACGCGCGCGATGCGGAGCTTGTGCAGTACGTCGGGCAGCTCGTCGTAGACGGCGTGCACCAGGGTGGCGCGCTCACCGTAGGGCGCCAGCCGCTCGCCCGACAGGCGCAGCGCCTCCTTGTCCCGGTCGAGGCCGATCAGCCGCGCCTCCGGGAACCGGGTCAGCAGCGCCTCGCTGTGTCCGCCGAGGCCGAGGGTGCAGTCGACGACTACCGCTCCCGGGCGCTCCAGGGCGGGCGCCAGCAGGTCCAGGCACCGCTGGAGCATCACCGGGACGTGTCGACTCTGGCTCAAGGGGGCCTCTCATCTTCCGGCGGGCCCGCACGCACCGCCGGGTCCCCGCCAGCTCGTGTAGGGGAGGCCTGCCGGCGCCGGAAGCGTCAGCCGGACCGGGAGCGGGAGGAGGCCGAGCCGTACGTACGCGCCGCGCACGTGGGGAGACGGTCCGGGGTGAGCCGGGGTCTCCGGGGTTTTACCAGCAGGGAGAGCCACGCCTCCCGCTTCGCGTCACTTTAGTCCACCCTGTCTCGCGGTCAATCAACCGGCCTGCGCGTCGCCTACCGCATCGCGACGGGAGCCGCAATTCGACGGGATTCACCCGTCCGGGGGAGGTTTGCCCCCCTGTGGGGTAGCTCACAACAAGGCGCGATGACGTTTTTTGTCCCGCTCTCACAGGAGGACGGGACCGGGGGTGACCAGTAACGTCATGGGTATGACGACTTCCGCAGCAGTGCCCACTGGATCCGAAGGCGCCATAACCGACGCTGGCACCGTGACCGACCGCCTTGTCGAGTCCAACCAGACGTACGCCGCCGAGTTCACCGACCCCGGGATGGACGCCCGTCCCGTACTCAAGGTCGCGGTCGTGGCCTGTATGGACGCGCGTCTCGACCTGCACTCGGCGCTCGGCCTGCAGCTCGGCGACTGTCACACCATCCGCAACGCGGGCGGTGTCGTCACCGACGACGTGATCCGCTCCCTGACCATCAGCCAGCGGGCGCTCGGCACCCGCAGCGTCGTGCTCATCCACCACACCGGATGCGGCATGGAGACCATCACCGAGGACTTCCGGCACGACCTGGAGATGGAGGTCGGCCAGCGGCCGGCCTGGGCGGTCGAGGCCTTCCGGGACGTCGACCAGGACGTACGCCAGTCCATGCAGCGCGTGCGCACCTCGCCCTTCCTGCTGCACACCGGCGACGTGCGCGGTTTCGTGTTCGACGTGCGCACCGGTCTGCTGCGCGAGGTCGACCCGGCCTGACCGGCAGACCGGCCGGCCGCCCCGGAAGCATCCCGCCATCGCCGTATCGCCGTATCGAAGATGTGGTCGAAAAAGTCGTAAGGCCGACATCCTGCGGGCAGTTGTCCACAGGCGAGTGACACGAATCGGTAACGGCGGCAAGAATGCGGGGTGTGGCGTCGCGCGGAACTTTTCCCGCGTGGTGTCCGTGTTTCGGGGTGGGCCGGTTTCGCACGTAGCGTCGGCCCGGAAAGAACGGGCCGAGGAGGGCCGGGTGACGACCTATGACGATCGAGCGAGCCTCACAGATCTGACCGCCACGGTGGAGCGGGTACGCGGTTCGGTGGAGGGCGTGATCGAGGGCAAGCCCGAGGTCGTACGGCTCGCGCTGACCGTGCTGCTCGCCGAGGGCCACCTGCTGATCGAGGACGTCCCCGGAGTGGGCAAGACGATGCTGGCCAAGGCGCTGGCGCGGTCCATCGACTGCTCGGTGCGGCGCATCCAGTTCACGCCCGACCTGCTGCCCTCGGACATCACCGGTGTGTCCATCTGGGACCAGCAGCGCCGGGACTTCGAGTTCAAGCCGGGCGCCATCTTCGCGCAGATCGTGATCGGTGACGAGATCAACCGCGCCTCGCCCAAGACCCAGTCGGCGCTGCTGGAGTCCATGGAGGAGCGCCAGGTCACCATCGACGGGCAGACGTATGAACTGCCCAGCCCCTTCATGGTGGTGGCCACGCAGAACCCGGTCGAGATGGAGGGCACCTACCCGCTGCCCGAGGCCCAGCGCGACCGTTTCATGGCCCGCGTCTCCGTCGGCTACCCGAGCGTGGAGGCCGAGTTGCAGATGCTGGACATCCACGGCGGGGTGAGCCCGCTGGAGGACCTGCAGCCGGTGGCGCACGCGCACGAGATCGTGAAGCTGATCGAGGCCGTGCGCGGGGTGTATGTCGCCGAGCCGGTCCGGCGGTACGCGGTGGAACTGGTCGCCGCCACCCGCACCCACCCCGACCTCAGACTCGGCGCCTCCCCGCGCGCGACGCTGCATCTGCTGCGGGCGGCCAAGGCGTCCGCGGCCCTCGCCGGCCGGGAGTTCGCGCTTCCGGACGACGTCCAGGCACTCGCCGTCGCCGTCCTCGCGCACCGTCTGCTGCCCACCGCCCAGGCCCAGCTGAACCGCCGTACCGCCGAGCAGGTCGTGCAGGAGATCCTGCAGCACACCCCGGTGCCCGCCGCGCCGGGGCAGCAGGGCGACTTCGGCGGACTCGGCCGTGGCGTTCCGGCGTATCCCCAGCAGCCTCCGCGGAGTCTGTGATGAGCACTGGGGGGACGGGGCAGGCGGAGGCCGACCGCGGCGAGTCCGGCGGCATCCGTACGGCCCTGGCGGGGCTGACCACCCGCGGCCGTTCCTTCCTGGCGGCCGGTGTCGCGGCCGCGATCTGCGCGTACGTCCTGGGCCAGAGCGATCTGCTGCGGGTCGGCCTGCTGCTGGCCGCACTGCCCCTGACCTGTGCGACCGTGGTGTACCGCACGCGCTACCGGGTGGCGGGCACCCGTCGGCTCTCCCCCGCGCGCGTGCCGGCCGGCAGCGAGGCCCGGGTGCACCTGCGGATGGACAACGTCTCCCGGCTGCCCACCGGCCTGCTGATGCTCCAGGACCGGGTGCCGTACGTCCTCGGGCCGCGCCCGAGGTTCGTGCTGGACCGGGTGGAGCCGGGCGGCCGCCGCGAGGTGTCCTACCGGGTCCGCTCCGACCTGCGCGGCCGCTATCCGCTGGGCCCGCTGCAGCTGCGGCTCACGGACCCCTTCGGAATGTGCGAACTCACCCGTTCCTTCTCGACGTTCGACACCCTCACGGTCATCCCGCGCGTGGAGCCGCTCGCCCCGGTCCACTTCAGCGGCGAGGCCAAGGGGTACGGCGACGGGCGGCAGCGCTCGCTGGCCCTGGCCGGCGAGGACGACGTGATCCCGCGCGGCTACCGCTACGGCGACGATCTGCGCCGGGTGCACTGGCGGTCCACCGCGCGCTACGGCGAGTTGATGGTGCGGCGCGAGGAGCAGCCCCGGCGCTCGCGCTGCACGGTCCTGCTGGACACCCGGGGCGGTGCCTATGAGGGCGCGGGCCCCGACTCGGCCTTCGAGTGGGCCGTCTCCGGCGCGGCCTCGGTGCTGGTGCACATGCTCGAACGCGGCTTCTCGGTACGGCTGCTGACCGACAGCGGCAGTGTGGTGCCCGGCGAGGGCGCCGACGGGTTCGCGGGCGCCGGCCAGGAGACCGCGGAGGCGGCCGGACTGATGATGGACACCCTCGCGGTGATCGACCACTCCGACGGCACGGGCCTGTCGCGGGCGTACGACGTGCTGCGCGGCGGCAACGAGGGACTGCTGATCGCCTTCCTCGGCGACCTGGACGAGGAGCAGGCCACGACGGTCGCGAAGATGAGCCGGCGCAGCGGCGGCGCCGTCGCCTTCGTACTGGACCCGGACACCTGGGTGCGGGAGGCGACCGATGTGCCGCGGCCCGGCGACCGGCACGCCGAGCGGCTGCGGATGCTGCGCGAGGCGGGCTGGACGGCGCTGAGCGTGCCCCGCGGCACGGCGCTGAACGGGCTGTGGCAGCAGGCGGACCGGGAGCGCTCGGGCCTGGCCGCGGTGGGCGGGGAGGCGACGCGATGAGCGGTCGGGCACGACTGGCGCTGTGCGCGGCCGCGGCCACGCTGATGGCCTCCTGTGCGCTGCTGCCTCTGGTGGCCGAGCCGACCTGGCTGCTCCAGCTGGTCCCGCTGGTGGCCGTGCAGACCGGGGTGGGCGCGGCGGCCCGCCGGGTGCCGCTGGCCCGGCCGCTGACCGTGCTGGCGCAGGCGCTGGTCACCCTGGTGCTGCTGACCCTGGTCTTCGCGCGGGAGTACGCGGTCATCGGGCTGATCCCCGGCCCGGACGCCTTCCGGCACTTCGCCGACCTGCTCCAGCAGGGCTCGACCGACGTCAGCGAGTACGCGATACCGGCGCCGCTGACCGACGGCATCAAGCTGATGCTGATCGGCGGCGTGCTGCTGATCGGCCTGCTGGTGGACACGCTCGCGGTGACCTTCCGCAGTGCGGCCCCGGCCGGGCTGCCGCTGCTCGCGCTGTACTCGGTGGCCGCCGGGCTGTCCGACGGCGGCGCCGACTGGCTGTGGTTCCTGGTGGCGGCGGCCGGCTATCTGATGCTGCTGCTCGCGGAGGGCCGGGACCGGCTGGCGCAGTGGGGCCGGGTCTTCGGCGGCGCTCCCCCTACGCAGGGCTCCCCGGAGGCCAGCGCGATGGCCCCGGTGCGGACCGGACGCCGGATCGGCGCAGTCGCGCTCGGTGCGGCCCTGGTGGTGCCGCTCGCCCTGCCCGCGATGCAGGGAGGCCTGCTGGACGCCGCCGGTACGGGCGTGGGAGTGGGCGACGGCAACGGCGGCACGATCTCCGCGGTCAATCCGCTGGTGTCCCTGCGCGACAGCCTGAACACGAACAACGACCGCCAGGTGCTGTCCCTGAAGACCAGCACGAACGACATCTCGGACCTGTATCTGCGGATAGTGTCCCTGGACGACTTCGACGGCACCACCTGGAAGCCGGCCCAGCGGCACATCGTCGGCGTACCGGACAAGTTCCCGACGCCCATCGGCCTCGCCCCGGACGTCAAGCGCGGCACGGTGACGACGACGGTCTCGGCGTCGGACTGGTACGCCCAGGACTGGCTGCCGATGCCGTACCCGCCGAGCGGTGTGCAGATCGGCGGCCGCTGGCGCTACGAGCCGGTCGGCATGACCCTGGTCGGCGACCACGGCCAGACCACGCGTGGCGAGACCTACCAGATCACCAGTCTGGACGTGCAGCCGACCGCGGAGCAGCTGTCCACCGCGCCGGAGCCGCCGACGGCCCTGAAGCGCGAGTACACGAAGGTGCCGTCCTCGGTGCCGACGGTCGTGGCCAGGACCGCCAAGGAGATCACGGCGGGCGCGCACAGCCACTACGAGGAGGCCGTCAAACTCCAGGACTACTTCGCCGTGACGGGCGGCTTCCAGTACGACACCCAGGTCGAGGTCGGCCGCGGCCCCGACGCCATCGCGACCTTCCTGAAGAAGAAGCAGGGCTTCTGCGTCCACTTCTCCTTCGCGATGGCGGCGATGGCCCGCACCCTGGGCATCCCGGCCCGGGTCGCGGTGGGCTTCGCGCCCGGTACCCCACAGCCCGACGGCACGGTGGCGGTGAACCAGAAGGACGCGCACGCTTGGCCCGAGCTGTACTTCGAGGGTGTGGGCTGGACCCGCTTCGAGCCGACCCCGACCCGCGGCACCACGCCGTCGTACACCCAGGCGGACACGCCCGGCAGCTCGCTGCCGGACCAGACCCTGCCGTCGCACCAGTCCTCCACGGCACCCTCGGCGGCGGCCTCGCCGAGCCAGAGCTGCGGGCACGATGTGGTCAGGCTCCAGGGTTGTGACACCGGGTCCGCCGTGGCGGCCCCGCACAGCGGCGGCGGGGGCCCGGGCCCGTGGCGGTATGCCCTGATCGGCCTGGCCGCGCTGGTGGTCCTGGCGATTCCGCTGTCGCCGCTGCTGTGGCGGACGCGGGTGCGCTCGGTGCGGCTCGGCGGGCACGCCCGGACCGAGCAGGGCGCGGCCGCGCACGCCTTGGCGGCCTGGCAGGAGTTGACGGACAGCGCCTGGGATCACGGCATCGCGCCGGACGAGTCGCTGACCCCGCGCCGGGCGGCCGCCCGGGTCGTCGAGCTCGGGCGGCTGGACCAGGCGACCGGTGGAGCGGTGCAGCGGGTCGCGGACGCGGTGGAGCAGGTGCTGTACGCGCCCCGGCCGCGCCCGGCGGCGGGTACGGCGGCGGATGTGCGCCGGGTGATCGAGGGGCTGCGCGGCACGGCGAGCACCGGCACCCGGCTGCGGGCGCTGTTCCTGCCCCGCTCCTCGGTGCGGGTGCTGTGGGCGGTGTCGGCCCGCTGGTCGGCGCTCAGGGCGCGGGTGGCGGGGGCCCGGCCCGGCCGGCTGCGCCGGCCGTCGCAGCAGCAGGGCTGAGAGCATGTGTGAGGGGCGACCACCGCTGGTGGTCGCCCCTCACATGGTGTCTGTCGGTGTCCGGGGAACTCCGGGAAAACCGTCGGTCGGCTAATGGCCGTGTTCGTCCCGGCGGCGCTGCCAGCGCTCTTCGATGCGATCCATCATGGAGCGCTTCGGCCGCACCTGGCGACGAGCGGCACCCGCGGGCTGCTCGCCCGGCTTGGGCGCCTTGCGCCAGCCGGTGACGGCGAGCACGGCACAGCCCAGCATGACGAGGAAACCCACCACGCTGACCCAGATCAGCTGCGCGACCATTCCGGCCATGAGGAGCGCGATACCCACGAGGAAGCCTGCGACCGCCTGGTAGACCCGCCGCCGGGTGTACGTACGCAGCCCGCTTCCCTCAAGCGCCGACGCGAACTTGGGATCTTCGGCGTACAGCGCTCGCTCCATTTGCTCGAGCATGCGCTGCTCGTGCTCCGAGAGCGGCACGGAGTCCTCCTCATCGTGCAGTCGCCGGGGCGACCCGGGGGGTCCCTTCAGGATAGGCAGGGAATCGCCCCCGTGAAACCCGCCCCTCTACGCCAATTGGCCAACCGGAATCCGTCATGGCCGTCCCGGCTCGCTGAGGCTTCCATTCCCCGGCGGCCGACCCGTCATGCCGGGCGGTGTACCTCGATCATACGGCGCAAACCCCTCGATCGGGGGTCTTGTGGCGTACTCCATCCGCTGCCAAGGCCCTGATCAGCGGCGGGTCACGGCAGTCCGCTCAGCCCTCGGCGGCACCCGGCGTCTCACCGAGCACGTGCAGCTGGGTCGCGACGGAGTGGAACGCGGGCAGCTCGGCCGCGGCGGCCTCCAGCTTCAGGAGCGCGTCCAGGGCGCCGGGCTCGGTGTCCACGAGCACGCCGGGGACCAGGTCGGCGAAGACCCGCACGCCGTGCACGGCCCCGACGGTCAGGCCCGCGCCCTCGACCAGCGCGGTGAGCTGCTCGGCGGTGAACCGGCGCGGCATCGGGTCGCCGGCACCCCAGCGGCCCTCGGGGTCCTGCAGCGCCTGCCGGGCCTCCGTGAAGTGGCCGGCGAGGGCGCGGGCGAGCACGGCGCCGCCGAGGCCGGCGGCGAGCAGGCTGAGCACGCCCTCGGAGCGCAGCGCGGCGACGGCGTTGCGGATGCCCTCGGCCGGGTCGTCCACGTACTCCAGCACGCCATGGCACAGCACGGCGTCGTAACCGTCGCGCTCGACCACGTCGAACAGGCCGTGCGCATCGCCCTGGACGCCGCGGACCCGCTCGGCGACGCCGGCCTCGGCGGCCCGGCGCTCCAGCGCGAACAACGCGTTCGGGCTGGGGTCGACGACGGTGACGCGGTGGCCGAGCCGGGCGACGGGAACGGCGAAGTTGCCGCTGCCGCCTCCGGTGTCGAGAACGTCCAGCGACTCCCGTCCCGTGGCCTTGACCCGGCGGTCGAGGGCGTCCTGGAGGACCTCCCAGACCACGGCGGTACGCAGGGAGGCGCGGGGGCGCATCGGGTCCGACACGGCAGTTGACTCCTCGGCAGGGCTGGATCGCTTCAGGCGACTCCACCCTATTGCCTGCGCCGCCCTGCCGGTCACCGCGGACGGATACGGCCGGGCGCGTCTCGAACGCCGGACTTCCCGTGGTCAGCCCGCGTCCGGAAGCTCACCGCGCGCGCTCGGGCCGTCCGGTTCCCCGGGATCCTGGCGGGGTTGGGGCAGGACCGGTTGGAGGACGAGCATCCGCTCGACAATGCGCAGGAACATCGCCACGTCCCGTATCAGGTCGTCGGCGTCGCGGCGGCTCGCGGCGCCCTGGATGCCGGCCTCGGCACGGGCCCGGCGGGCTGCGCCGGAGGCGAACAGTGCGCTCCACTCGGTCAGTTCGGGGGCGATCTCGGGCAGTACCTCCCAGGCGCTGCGGATCCGGGCGCGGCGGCGCGGGGAGGTCTCGGGGCGGCCGCGGGCGGCGAGCACGGCGGCGGCGGTGCGCAGGGCGGCGAGGTGGGCCGTCGCATAGCGCTCGTTCGGCGTTTCCAGGACGGTGGCCTCGTCCAGTGCGGCCCGGGCCTGGGCGAGCAGGTCGAGGGCGGCGGGCGGGGCCGTGGCCCGGCGGAGCACGGGGTGCACGTCGCTCGCCGGGGCGGTCAGTGAGGGGGCAGGGCCGGAGGCGCGGCGCCGGCGGGCGGCGGCTGCGGACGGGTTGGCCATGACGAACCTCCTGTCGTCTGGGTGACGGCACGGGTGCCGTATGTGCCCATCGTGAGGTATGGCACTGACAATCCGTTCTGACCTGGGGTTTTGCTTCGATCGTAGGTTCGGGCGTACTTTTGCACTGACCAGTCAGTTCAAAAATCACGAAGCCGCAGGGGGGCTTGTGGACGGCGTGCACGTCAAGGCGGAGGGCCTCGGGCTCAAGGGGCCGCGGGGGTGGGCCTTCCGGGGTGTCACCCTCGACGCGGAGCCCGGCTCACTCATCGCGATCGAGGGACCGTCCGGCTCCGGGCGCACATGTCTGCTGCTCGCGCTCACGGGACGGATGAAGCCCACCGAGGGAACGGCCACCGTCGGCGGGTTCCGGCTCCCCCGGCACCTGGCCCGGCTGCGCCGGGTCAGCGCGGTGGCCAACGTGGCCGGGGTGACCGACCTGGAGCCGGCCCTGACCGTCGGCGAGCACCTGCGCGAACGGGCCCTCCTGCAGAGCCGCTTCGGCGACGCGCTGCGCGAACTGCTGCGCCCTCGCACCCAGCGCGTGCACGAGGCACGGCTGCGCGTCGACGCGGCCCTGGCCGCCGCCGGACTCGACCTGGAGGCGCTGCCCAAGGGCTCCCGGACGGCCGTGCGCGACCTGGAACGGCCGCAGGAGCTGCGCCTGTCCATCGCCCTGGCGCTGCTCGGCCGGCCGGGGCTGCTCGGCGTCGACGACCTCGACACCAAGCTCTCGGACGCCGAGCGCCGCGAACTGTGGGAGCTGCTGCGCTCGCTCACGCGCGCGGGGACGACGGTGGCGGTCGTCTGCCGCACGGCCCCCGGCGACTGCGTCGTCGTACCGACGGGGCCACAGGACACCGGCGCGACGACCGGCACGGGCGACGCGAAGAACGCCGAAGCCGAGTCCTGCACGGGCGACGAGACCGACGGCGAGAGCGCCGAGAAGAGCGACCCGAAGGAGGACGTAGATGCGCTCGCCTAGGCTGGCCGTGCTGGAACTCAGGCGCTTCGGGCGTGGTCGGCTGCCGCGTGCCGCCCTGGTCGCGCTGCTCGTGCTGCCGCTGCTCTACGGCGCCCTGTACCTGTGGTCCTTCTGGGACCCGTACGGCCGCCTCGACCGCGTCCCGGTGGCCCTGGTGAACGACGACAAGGGCGCCACCGCGGGCGGGAAGAGGATCAGCGCCGGTGACGACATCGTGGACGGGCTGCGCGACAGCCGCGCCTTCGAGTGGCACGAGGTGAGCGACGAGGCGGCCCGCGAGGGCGTCGAGAACGGCACGTACTACCTGTCGCTGACCATGCCGGCCGACTTCAGCCGGCGGATCGCCTCCAGCTCGGGCAACTCCCCCGAGACCGGCGCCCTTCAGGTGCGCACCAACGACGCCAACAACTACATCGTCGGCCAGATCTCCCGGACCGTCTTCAACGAGGTCCGCTCGGCCGCCTCCGCCAAGGCCTCCCGCACCTTCCTGGACAAGATCTTCGTCTCGTTCTCCGGCATCCACGACAAGACCGTCACGGCCGCCGACGGCGCCGACCGGCTGAACTCCGGCATCGGGAAGGCGGAGAAGGGCTCCAAGGACCTCGCCGACGGGCTGAAGGACGCCAAGAGCGGCAGCGGCAAACTGGCCGGCGGCCTGACGAAGCTGAACACGGGCGCCGGCGACCTCCAGGTCGGGTCCCGCCGGGTCGCCGACGGCACCCAGGCCCTCGCCGCCAAGGTCGACGGCGTCTACGGCCAGGCCGCCCCCTACCTCAAGGACAACGAGAAGACCATCGGGGACACCGCCCGGCTGGTCGCCGACTCGGCCAGGACCGTCAAGGACAATCTCGACGTCCTGGTGAAGCTCGCCCCGGGCGCCGCGAAGGCCGCCCACACGAACTCCGCCGTCCTGGACGAGATCTACCGGGCGCGCTGCGAGACCGCGGCCATTCCCGATCCGTACTGCCCCCAGCTGAAGCGGGCCAGGACGGCCGCCGCCGAGGTAGCCACCGTCGCCGACGACCTCAACACGCTGATCGCGGACCAGGACGGCGACCTGAAGACGATGCGGGACAACCTCGGCACCCTCCAGAAGCAGGCCGCGGCCCTCGAGGAGCGGGCACCGCACCTCTACGAGGACGTCGACGACGCCGTCCGGAAGATCGACAGGCTGAACGCCGGCGCCCAGAAGGTCGCCGACGGCGCCGAGAAGCTGCACGCCGGGCTCGGTACCGCACAGGCCGGCGCGACCACGCTGGACCAGGGCATCGGCACGGCCGCGTCGGGCGCCCAGACCCTGGACGGCGGCCTCTACAAGCTCTCCGACGGCTCCGGGAAGCTCGCCGGCGGACTGCACGACGGCGCCAGGAAGATCCCGGACTACGGCAAGAAGGACCGCGACCGGCGCACCGGTGTGATGGCCGACCCGGTCCAGCTGGCCTCCCACGACCTGCACAAGGCGCCGAACTACGGCACCGGATTCGCCCCGTACTTCATCCCGCTGTCCCTGTGGGTGGGCGCGATGGTCGCCTACATGCTGATCGCGCCGCTCAACCGGCGTGCCCTGGCGGCCGGTTCGCCGGCCTGGCGGATCGCGCTCGCGGGCTGGCTGCCGGTGGTCGCCGTGGGTGTGCTCCAGGTGGCCGCGCTGATGGCCGTACTGCACTGGGCGATCGGTCTGCAGATGTTCCGCGCGGCCGGCACGATCGGCTTCCTGTGCCTGGTCACGGCCTGCTTCGCGGCGATCGTGCAGTGGCTGAACGCCCGCTTCGGCGCGGCCGGCCGGATCCTGGTGCTCGCGCTGCTGATGCTCCAGCTGACCTCGGCGGGCGGCACCTACCCCGTGCAGACCAGCCCGGGCTTCTTCACCGCGATCCACCCGTTCCTGCCGATGAGCTACATCGTGGAGGCGCTGCGCCGGCTGATCACCGGCGGCGGACTGGGCCCGGTCTGGCAGGCGTGCGCAGTGCTGGCCGCCTTCACCGCGGGCGCGCTCGCGCTGACCGCCCTCGCGGCCCGCCGCCGCCAGGTGTGGACGCTCGACCGGCTGCACCCGGAACTGAGCCTGTGAACCGGGGGGAGGCCCCGCACGCGCGCGTACCTGTGAGAATCAGGGCCATGGAAAGCAGCAGCGCCAGGTCCGGCGGCAGCACGCGCCGCGAGGCCACCCGGCAGAAGCTCTACGAGGCGGCCGTCACGCTCATCGCCGAGCAGGGCTTCTCCGCGACCACGGTGGACGAGATCGCGGAGCGGGCCGGGGTCGCGAAGGGCACGGTCTACTACAACTTCGCGAGCAAGTCGGTCCTCTTCGAGGAGCTGCTGCGGCACGGGGTGGGCCTGCTCACCGCCTCTCTGCAGGAGGCGGCCGAGCAGACCGCGCGGGCGGGCGGCGGCAAGGTGGACGCGCTGGACGCGATGATCCGCGCGGGCCTGGCCTTCATCGACCGCTATCCGGCCTTCACCCAGCTGTACGTGGCCGAGCTGTGGCGCACCAACCGGGCCTGGCAGTCCACGCTGATGGTGGTCCGGCAGCAGGCCGTCGCGGTGGTCGAGAGGGTCCTGCGCGAGGGCGTGGCGGCCGGCGAGTTCAGCGACGAGATCGATGTCCAGCTGACGGCGGCCGCGCTGGTCGGCATGGTCCTGGTGGCCGCGCTGGACTGGAAGTCCTTCCAGCCGGAGCGGTCCCTGGACGACGTCCACGCGGCCCTGTCCCGGCTCCTCCAGGGACGCGTGAGCGGAAAGGGCTGAGCGCATGAGGAAGGCGCCGGTCCGCTGCCGGACCGGCGCCTCCCGTTCCCCCGCACTCCCCCTGTGGTCCCCCGTGGGCGGTCGTCCCCGGGTCCCCCGGCTCGCTTCCGCCGACGGATCGGCGGAAGGAGCGGCAGGGTGGCGGGCGCCGTTCCGCCGCCCCGTGTCGGCGGTGCCGGGCCGCGCCCCCTTGCCGTGTCTCCACTCTCCCGTCCGCACAGGTCGCGGCCCATCCGCGCGCATACTCATCTCGCAACCTGAGTACGGATACTCAGCCCTGCGCACGCGTGCCCACGCTCGCGGGCCGTGCCCCGCGAGCGCCCCGGCCTCCCGCGGGCCGGATTGTCAGTGGCGGTCGATAAAGTCGCAGGCATGGCACGGATTGCGGTGATCGGCGCCGGGATGGGCGCGATGGCGGCCGCCGCCCGGCTGGCCGTTGCGGGCCACCGGGTGGTGGTGTACGAGCGCACGGACACGTACGGCGGTGCGGTGCGCCGCTTCGAGCGGGACGGGTTCGGCTTCGACACCGGCCCGGGCCTGCTGACGCTGCCCGCCGTGTACCGCGATCTGTTCGTCAAGACCGGCAAGGAGCCCCTGGAGGACTGCGTCGAACTGGTCCAGGTCGATCCGTCCGCACGGCACCTCTTCGCGGACGGCACGGGGGTGTCGCTGCCGAACGCCTCGCGCGCGGGCGTGGTCGCGGCACTGGACGAGGCGCTGGGCGGGGGCGCGGGCGAGCGCTGGGGCGAGTTCCTGGTGCGGGCCCGGGAGGCCTGGGACCGCACCCGCAGGCCCCTGCTGGAGGAGCCGCTGTGGCCCAACTGGCGGGTGCTGGCCGACCAGGAGCCGTATCCGGCCGTCCCGCACAAGCGGCTGCTGCGCACGCGGCGGGCCGGCACGCTCTCCGAGATCGGCACCTGGGAGCTGCGCGACGAGCGCCTCGCGGCCCTGCTGGCGAGTTCCGTGCTCGCCCACGGCCTCGATCCGCGGACCACTCCGGCGAGCGCGGCCGTCCTGCCCTACATGGAGCACGCCTTCGGCACCTGGTATGTGCGCGGCGGCATCCGGGAGTTGGCGCGCGCGGTGTACGAGCGGTGTGTGAAGCGGCGGGTGGAGTTCGCCTTCGACGCGGAGGTCCTGCGCATCCTGGTCAAGGACGGCCGGGCCGCGGGCGTGGAGCTGAGAGACGGCACGGTGGCCGAGGCGGACCATGTCGTGGCGGACGTGGACCCGGCGTGGCTGAAGGCGCTGACGGACCGTCCGCTGGACGGGACCGGGGATGTGCGGGCCGATCCGTTCACGACCCGTCCGGGGCGGTTCGCCGTGCTGCTGGCCCTGCGCGGCGGGCGCGAGGCCGGTGCCGCACATCGCACGGTCGTCCATGCGCCGGACCCGGAGTCCGAGCTGGACTTCCTGGCCGCGGCGGACGGGGACCAGCCGCCGGCGCCCACGGTGACCGTGCTGCGCCCGGACGACCCCGCGCTCAGACCGGACGACGGTCACGAGTCCGTGGTGCTGTCCGCGGTGGTGCCGGGCGCCGCCGACTGGGACGAGGAGGGCACGGTCCGGCAGTACACGGAGCATCTCCTCGAAGCCGCCGAGGCCGCGATACCGGGCCTGCGGGACCGCGTCCTGTGGCACGAGGTGCGCACACCCGACCACACCGACGACGAGACGGGCGCCTTCCTCGGCGCGGTGCCGGCCCCCGCTCTGGCCGCCGGCCAGGGGCGCTTCCTGCACCCGTCGAACACCACGCGGCTGCCCGGTCTGTACCGGGTCGGCGGCTGGTCACACCCCGGCGGCGGCCTGCCGCACGCGGGCATGTCGGGCGCGCTGGTCGCGGGGCTGATCGTGGAGGGCCCGGAGTTCCGCGGCTCCCAGTGAGCCGGGGTGGCCGGGCTTCGCCGGCGGAACGGCCTCAGAAACGGTACTGCTCGTCGTACCCGGCACCGGGCTGCTGGGCATGCCCGTGCCCCTGGTTCTCGTACGGGTACGGCTGCTCCTGCGGGAGTTCGCCGCCGTAGGTCTCGTCGGTGCGCTGCTGCGGCACCCACACCCCGCCCGCCGGGGTCTCGCCGTAGCCGCCGCCGTACGGGGCCTGGGCGTAGCCCTGCTGGTCGTACTGCCCGGAGTAGCCGGTGTCGTACGAGGCGCCGCCGTAGGACTGGCTGCCGATGTACGGGTCGGAGTAGTTGGCGTAGCCCTGCTGGCCGCCGGTGTCGTAGCCGTACCCCTGCTGGCCGTAGCCGGAGTAGTCGTAGGCGTAGTTCTGCTGCTCGGTGGCCTGGGCGGCGCCCGCGTAGGCGGTGTCGCCGTAGACGCCGTAGGAGCCGGTGTCCTCGGGCAGCGGCTGGGGCTCGTAGACGGCGGTGCTCTCGGCCGCGGTGGCCTGAGCCCCGGCCGGGGTGAAGACGTCGTCGCGGTCGTGGTCGTCGTAGTCGCCGTACCCCTGGCCGTAGCCGGCCTCGTCGGCGTCCCGGTCGTGCTCCGGGCCGAGGGGCTGCTCCTGGTCGGGGCCGCCCAGCGCCGGGTCGTGCCGGTCGGCCCTGCCGCGGCGGCGCTTGCTGCCGCCTTCGGCCTCGTCCCCGGACTCGGGTCGCTTGACCGCCCAGCCGGCAGCGAAGCCGCGGCGGAACGACAGCGTGACATAGGTCTGGCCGACCGCGAAGGCGATGGCACCGATGCCGATCACGATCACGGACGGCATCAGCACGCCGAACACGACGCCGAGGAAGCCGGCGAACGCGAGCAGCCGCCAGCGCAGGCGCGCCTTGTACTGCAGCAGCACCTCGCCCAGCAACCACAGTGCGACGATGCCGAACGCGATGTAGAGGACCGTCCAGCCCATGTACGCCCCTCTCCCAGTGACCGCTACGCAGTGTGTCGTATCACGGTGCGGCCGGTCTAGGCCTGCGGGGGGTGGTGCAGGCCCAGGTTCTCGTAGATTTCCAGGGTCGCCGTGGAGTTGTTCAGCGTGATGAAGTGCAGTCCGGGCACTCCCTCGGCGAGCAGCCGAGCGCAGAATTCCGTGGCGAAGTCGATACCGATGGAGCGTACCGCCGCCGGATCGTCCTGCGCTGTGAGGATCCGCTCTTTCAGGGCGTCCGGGAACAGGGCGGTGCTGAGCTTGGGCACCCGTTGCAGCATCTTCACGCTGGTGACCGGCAGGACCTCGGGGATGATGGGGGTCTCGCAGCCCGCGGCCACCACGCGGTCGCGCAGCCGCAGATACGACTCCGGGTGGAAGAACATCTGTGTGATGGCGTAGTCCGCACCCGCACGGCACTTGTCCACGAAGTGGGCGACGTCGGTGTCCCGGTCCGCGGAACGGGGGTGCATCTCCGGGAAGGCGGCGACTCCCACACAGAAGTCGCCCGACTCCTTGATGAGCCGGACGAGTTCGGCCGCGTACGTCAGCCCCCGGGGGTGCGGCACCCACTCGCCCATCGGGTCGCCGGGCGGGTCGCCCCGCACGGCGAGCATGTTGCGGATCCCGGCGTCCGCATACTGGCCGATGATGTTCCGCAGTTCGGCGATCGAGTGGTCGACCGCGGTGAGGTGGGCGACGGGCGTGAGCGTCGTGTCCACGACGATCTGCTGCGTCTCCCGGACCGTGGTCGTGCGGGTGGTACCGCCGGCGCCGTAGGTGACGGAGACGAAGTCGGGGGCGACGGCCTCGACCCTCCTGAGCGCGTTCCACAGGTTCCGCTCGCCCTGGGGAGTCTTCGGCGCGTAGAACTCGAACGAGTACGTCGCCTTGCCGGAGGCGAGCATGTCGCGCACGGTGCGTGCGCGATCAGTCCTGGTGGAGGGGGTTCCGAGGGCCATACCGGCAGGTTAGCCAGGGGCGGGCGGTCCCCCAACCGGAGGACTAAGAATTGCCCTAATTGTCGCCTTCCTGTCCACCCCTTGGACGAAAACCCGGACAGAGGGGCCGACGGGCCAGGTCGCTAGCCCTGCCGCAGCCGCTTCGCGAACTCGGCCGCGGCCGCTCCCGGGTCGTCGGCCTCGGTGATCGCGCGGACCACGACCACCCGGCGGGCACCCGCGTCCAGCACCTGGTCGAGATTCCCGAGGTCGATGCCGCCGATCGCGAACCAGGGGCGGTCGGTGCCCAGGCCGGCCGTGTACCGGACCAGGTCGAGGCCGGGGGCGTGGCGGCCGGGCTTGGTGGGGGTGGGCCAGCAGGGCCCCGTGCAGAAGTAGTCCACGCCCTCCTGCACGGCGGCCGCGGCGGCCTCGGACTCGGCGTGCGTGGAGCGGCCGATCAGGACCTCGTCGCCGAGGATGGCGCGGGCCGCGGGGACCGGCAGGTCGCCCTGGCCGAGGTGCAGCACATCGGCGCGGGCGGCGTGGGCGACGTCCGCGCGGTCGTTCACCGCGAGAAGCCTGCCGTGCCGGGCGCAGGCGTCCGCGAAGACCTCCAGGTGCGCCAGCTCCTCGGCGGCTTCCATGCCCTTGTCGCGCAGCTGCACGACGTCGACACCGCCGGCCAGGACCGCGTCCAGGAACTCGGGAAGGTCGCCCTGGCGCGTGCGCGCGTCCGTGCACAGGTACAGGCGGGCGTCCGTGAGCGCGGCGCGTGCGGTGTCGGACATACGTGGGTCCCCCCTGGTCGGTGTCCCTGGCGGCTTCGGCGGGTGGTGGGGGGGGGGGGGGGGGGGACCCCCCCCCCCCCCCCCCCTGGGCTGGTGCGGAAAAAAAGGAACGAGTGTGGTGGGTTCCCCCCCCTCCCCGATTCTCCCTCCCCAGACGCCTGGGGGGGGCG